>JAHFKX010000080.1 GCA_023245115.1 Candidatus Woesearchaeota archaeon | reverse complement strand
TATGCTAGCTAGCTTTTTAGGGTTCATAGACGATATTTTAGGATGGAAGCAGGGCTTAAAAAAATGGCAGAAACCGCTCCTAACTCTGCCAGCAGCCGTGCCGCTAATGGTAATAAATGCGGGCCATTCCACGTCCTTAGTACCGCTTCTGGGTTTAGTAAATTTCGGCATTTTATATCCGCTAGTAATAATTCCAGTTGGTATTGTTGGCGCAACAAATGGGTTTAACATGCTGTCCGGCCTCAATGGTCTGGAAGCAGGCATGGGCGCAATAATACTCGCAACTATGGGCTATGTCGCATTCGTAACAGGTGCGCCATGGCTCTCTTTAATAGCGCTGTGTGCAGTTGCCGGCCTGCTGGCCTTCCTGCTCTTTAATAGATTTCCTGCGAAAATATTTCCAGGTAACATACTAACACACGGGATAGGCGCATTGATAGCAATAATTGCAATTTTGGGCGACATGGAACGCATCGCAGTAGTATTATTCATCCCTTACTTAATTGAATTAGTTTTAAAAGCAAAGTACAAATTCCAACTCGAAAGCTGTTCAAACATCCCGCAACCGGATGGCACACTTAAAGCACCAGATAAAACTGCCTCGCTCGTGCACATCTTCGTACGCTTATTCGGCCACGAAAAAACCGCCGCGCGTGGTATACTTGCAACAGAGCTCGTCCTCGCCGCACTCATAGTAATATTTTACATTTAATATGTTAAAAAAGCTACTAACACTAATAACTGAAGACAAACGGTTGCTAAAACAAGGTAGCATACTTTTTTCAACTACGCTTTTTGCAAGCGTAATTAATTATTTCTATCATTTCTCGATGGGCCGCATGCTCGGGCCGGCTGGCTATGGGATAGTTGGCGCGCTGTTTGCCATACTTTATTTTCTTATTGCAGTTCTTAATACGATACAAACAGTTACTGCAAAATTCGTATCAACGCTTAAGGCGGATAATAAACTGAACCAAATTGGCCATTTGCTTGAAAAATCCAACGAAAAAATTTTTATTCTTGGCGTAATATTTTTCGTAGCTACTATTCTTGCCTTAAAACCACTTAGCGACTTCCTACACGTATCAAGAACAAACATTACTATATTTAGCTTTGTTTTTTTAGTTGTTTTTGTAGTTTCTAATTTGCGTGGTTTCTTACAAGGCTTGCAAAAATTTACCGCGCTCGGCGCAAACGTCATTTTTGAGGCAGTTATTAAAATTTCTGCAGGTATTGGGCTGGTATTGCTTGGCTTTGGCGTAAACGGTGCTTTATTGGCTATTACGTTTTCATTCATTGGTGCATGGCTGCTTGCGGAACTTGTTCTAAAAAAATATAGGCAAAATATTACGCCATACGAAATAAATAGCAAAGCCATTTATGCATATTCGATACCTGTCGTACTTGCTATGAGTGCAATTACCGCCATTTATACGCTGGACGTGATTTTAGTCAAACACTTTTTTCAGCCAGTAAGTGCAGGCCACTATGCTGCAGCGGCTATCTTGGCAAAAATAATATTCTTCGCATCAATGTCAATAAGTCAAGTCATGTTCCCAAAAATATCTGAGCTCAAAACAAAAAATCAGGATTACGAGCCAACTTTCCGGAAATCACTTTTTATTGTGGCTGGCCTGACGCTGGCCGCTGCCACAGTTTACGCGCTTGAGCCGCGGTTTGTAATAAACATGCTCTTTGGATCAGAGTATTTTGACATAATACCAATTATGGGCTTATTCGGCTTAGCGATGGCGCTCTTTTCCATTGCATATCTTTTGATAAACTATTTTCTCTCATCCGGAAAAACAAAATTCTTGCCGGCTCTTTTGCTTTTCCCATTAGCTGAAGTAGCTGGCATCTGGTTTTTCCACTCAACACTAAGCGAGGTAGTAAAAATAATTACACTAATTGCTATTAGCCTTTTAGCAACATTATTTGTTGCATATATATTCGGGCAGGTGCAACAAAAAAATGGCTGAGCCAACACCATTTGTCAGTTTCATAGTATGCACTTACAGCACAAAACAGCACAACATGCATGAGTTAATCAACCGCTGTCTCAACAGCATATTCGCAATCGATTACCCGCGCGACAAATTCGAAGTAATTTGTGTAGATGGTGGCAGCACACAGGAAACTATCAGCATGATTAAAAGCTTCCCGGTATTGTTAATTAACAATGCAAAGCGGTTTCCAGAAGGCCGCGGCATGGGCAAAAGCCAGGGCCTTGCACTGGCCAAGGGCACATTTATCGCATTCGTAGACCATGACAACATGTTAATAGGAAAAAACTGGCTTCAAGAGATGCTAGCCCCGATGCTTTCGGATGCAACAATATTCGGCTGCGATTGCAGACTTTTCGTCCGAAAAGATGATAAAATCACAAACAGATATCTGAGTTACATAGGCACGGACCCTTTTGCAGCGGATATTTCTATCCACGGCCTGCTTGGTCTAAAAAAAATAAGTCTCGTTGATTGTGGTAGCTATAGTACTGTAAACATAACACCAAAAAACTTTTTTATTGCTGGCGGAAACTGTTTTGTTTATCGAAAATCCGCACTTGATGCAGTTGGTGGCTACGTAAAAGACACAGATGTAATATACCAGCTAGCCCAATTAGGCCTGGCAAAGCTGGCCATTCCAAAAAATGCAGCCACGCATCATTACGCAGTTTACTCATTCTGGAATTTCATTAAAAAGAAAACACTATGGGCAAAAGTACACGTAAATAAGAAAGAAGTACAAGGTGAATTTTCATGGATACCAAAAACTAAAAAAGAATTTTTAAAAATAGGTATAAAACTCATAAAAAATTTTATTATCCTACCAAACTTTATAGTTGGCTTGCAACGTGCATCTGAAACAAAAGACTATGCCTGGCTTTTGCACCCCGTTGCAATGTTTTTGACGACAGCAATCTATGTGGCCGTTGGCCTGCTGTCTAAACTAGGTTTTAAATCGTAGTTTCTAAATTCATACACAACTATTACCATCTGCTTACGGGCAGGATCCTCGTAAAATGCGTGGATAGGCACTATTGAATCCTGATATGTTTGCGGGAAATTAATCTGCCAGCTATCTGCTTTAGCATAGCCAGTAATAACCAAATATTTTGGCTTAAGCTGTTTTATCCGTGTTACGGTGCCTTCTGGCGTGTCAAGGCCATAAACCATGCGCTCGGAATAAAACGCAAGCGGCACTTGCTCATTCGCAGAAAATATAACATCCCCAAATTTTGTGTGCTCCTTAAGCCATTTGCCTGCCCACGGTTCTTGCGCATACGTATCTGCCTTTATAGCTATAGTTGTCGACGCATGTGCATACTGTGGATACGTACATAATATTAGAAGCGCTGCCATGCACGCCATCCCAACATATCTATTGTATTTTTTAATTACGTCAAAAAGACTTACAACTGGCTTTGCAGCAACTATAAACATTGGAAGTGCCATTGGCAATAGCCAGCGGTCCTCGGTTGTGAATGCTTTTACAACAAAAACGAAATAAAATACATATGTAAATATCCACACAAGCAAAAGTATATTTGCGCGTAGTGCCTTTCCATCTGGTTTAAACAGCAAATCCTTACCGGCGATAAAATCAACTATTATTAGCGCGCACCCAATAACAAACAAAACAAAAATTGGCCATTCGCCGAACCACTTAAAAAAACCAAAAACATGCCATGCAAATGTATTAGAAATTCCGGTGAATGCCGACTCGTAGCCGGACAGCGGCGCAAGTACATTGCCAAACTGGTGCTTTGCCCAAACTAAATATAGCAAAACAGGAGCTGCCGCGATCATACTCGAAAACCAAGTATTTTTATCAAAAACTATGCGCGAGCGTTTAGCAAACAGCAAAAGTGCGGCAATAATTATTATGGTTATGCCTGCAAGCAGTCTCGTCAAAACCGAAAGGCCGAGCAGCAGGCCAGCAACAAGCATAAGTTTCTGGCCGTATTTAGACGAAACGCTTGTATCATGCTCAGCATACTTCCAAACAAAATAAATAGCGAGCGAACTAAATAACATTGCCAGCAAATCAGTGTGTGACCTAACAGTATTAAATATTCCGAGCCAAAAAACGGCCATAAATGCAGAAGCGACTAAAGCTGTTTTTTTGCCATAAAATTCACTGGCAATCAAATATGTCAAAAAAACTATTAATATTGACGGGACAAGTGATAGGAAG
>JAHFKX010000079.1 GCA_023245115.1 Candidatus Woesearchaeota archaeon | reverse complement strand
GAAAATGGTGCGGAGGCGTTGTTGCCCGCACCACTCGGCACAAAAGTTGGCCAGGTTGTTTTCTCGGGCGATAATGCGCCGCTGCAGCCAGGCACGATAATGCTGTTAAAAAACGTTCCGACCGGCACGCCGGTTTATTGCATAGAGCGTATACCTGAAAACGGTCCGGAGTTTGTCAGAACATCTGGCGGGTTTGCGCTCGTAGTTTCGAAAGGTGATGATTTTGTTGAAATAAAAATGCCATCAAAACGTTTGGTTAAAATAAGCTCAAAATGCAGGGTAACAATCGGGGTTATTGCCGGCGGCGGCAGGACAGAAAAACCATGGGTAAAAGGTGGTAAGCATCATATCGCTCTTCGGGCAAGAAACAAACGCCATCCAATTGTATCTGGAGTCGCGCAGAACTCAATCGACCACAAGTTCGGTGGATCTCACAGGCGTTCACTTGGCATCCCAACTTCGACGAAGAGAGGCACGCCGCCTGGACGAAAAGTTGGTCTACTTTGGCCACGCAGGACGGGTAAGAGATAAATGGCAAAAATATTCATGTATCGGGGAAAAACTGCAGAAGATTTGCAGAAGATGTCATTGAGTGAGCTTTTGCCATTGTTGCCGGCACGTACGCGCCGCTCGTTAAAGCGTGGTTCTACAACTGCGCAGAAAGCCCTGTTTAAAAAAATAAAGGCCGCAAAGGCTGGCAAGTACAAGAAGCAGATAAAAACACATTGCAGGGATGCATGGATAGTGCCGGAAATGTTCGGCCTGCAGATCGGTGTTCACAATGGCAAGGAGTTTATCCCGCTAGATATTACGCCAGAAATGATAGGCCATGCGCTTGGCGATTTCATACTTCCAACAAGGGATGTTAAGCACGCAGCCCCAGGTATTGGTGCTACACGTGGCAGTAAGGCGGTGTCAGTCAAATAAACATGGCAGTCGGTTATGCGTTCCAAAACTACGACCAAAAAAGCATGGTTCGAGTTAAGGGCACCTACTTGCCGATATCTCGGAAGGACGCGCGCGAAATCGGTGCAACGATAAAAAATATGCCAATTGAAAAAGCAATTCAATACCTGAAGCGTGTCGAGGAAAAAACACAGGCAGTGCCAGTAACAATGTACAACAAAAAAGCCGCACATCACACAGGCCAAGGGCCAAGCTGGTTTCCTGTTAGGGCAGCAGGCTTCACGATACGGCTGCTCGAGTCGCTAAAAAGCAACGCACAGCAAAAAGGCATGGGCACAAAAAATCTTGTGATAATACACGCCGCTGCGCAAAAAGGGCCAAGACGAACGCACAGTACGCTCAGAAGAAAATCAGGGCAGGAAAGAAAAATCACACACTTCGAAATTATAGCAAGGGAAGCCGAAGAAACGCAGAATAAAACTTCCGCGAAGCCGGCTGCACCCATGAGGGAGAAAAAGTAAAAATGATTGAAAGAGAGTTCATCCGGGAAAAGGCGAAGTACCTAAAAGTGAAAGAGTACTTGGATGCGCAGGTAGGCAAGCAGGCAAGCATAGGCAGTATTAACATAGAAAAAACTCCGCTTGGTGAAAAAATTTCAATCGAGGCCGCAAGGCCAGGCATTATAATTGGGCGCGCAGGAAAAACAATCACAGATTTGACACACACGCTAAAAGTAAAATTTAAAATGGAAAATCCTCAAATCGAAGTCAGGGAAGTTTCAAACCCGCAAACTAATGCGTCGGTTATTTCGAAAAAAATTGCATCAGACTTAGAAAAGTTCGGCCCAGCACGGTTTAAGGCAATCGGCCATAAGGCGCTGGATGCTGCAATGCGTGCAGGTGCATTAGGTATAGAAATTAGAATTGGTGGGCGCGGTGTGCCGGGACAACGGGCAGCAAGCTGGCTCTTTTCCGCAGGCTACATGAAAAAATCCGGCCAAATGGCAATAGATGACGTTGATAAATCAACTTCACGGGCAGACTTGCGTTCTGGCGCAGTTGGAATACAAGTCAGGGTTATGCCGCCAAATATGAGGTTACCAGATAAGATAACAATACTAGAAGTACCATTGCCAGTTCCATCTGTTGAAACTATGCAAGTGCCAGCAAAGGACGAGCAGGCGCCGCCGGTAATTGCTGAGCCCGCAAAAAAGAGGCAGTCAAAGAAAAAGCCGAGCACATCAGAATTGCCGAAAGCAGATGAAAGTTCAGCTAAATCTGGCGGGGTAAGTGCGTCTGCCAACGCCACGGCGCAAACACCAGTTGCTAGCACACAGGGAGCTAAATAATGGCAATACTAAGAGTCAAAGAAATATTAGCGTTAGGCAGTAAAGAACAGGAAGGCAAACTCATCGAGCTGCGCAAGGAACTGATAAAAATACAATCACAAATTTCAACGGGCGCCGTTAAAGAGACGGCTAGGGTTCGCAATCTGAAGCGAACGGTCGCACGCATACTAACATTGCAAAAACAAAAGTTGAATGGGGGTTCGACAGAAAAGAAATGAATGTGAACTGTCCGACATGCGGACTATCGATGGACCTTTGCGTTTGTTCGACAATCGCGAAGGAAGGGCAAAAAATAGTTGTGAAAGCGGTTAAAAGGAAATTTAACAGCTTGACCACGGTCGTGGAAGGTATAGACTCGAAGGGCGTTGACATGAAAGCCCTGCTGAAACAGCTAAAAGAAAGGCTGGCCTG
This sequence comes from Candidatus Woesearchaeota archaeon, assembly GCA_023245115.1. Lineage (GTDB taxonomy): Archaea > Nanobdellota > Nanobdellia > UBA10117 > UBA10117 > JACOYC01. Next base: position 1,540 of record JAHFKX010000079.1, on the reverse strand, counting down.
CGGCGGGACATTCAAGGGAAACGTAATAGAGCTCATGGGCGACCATAGGAAACGCGTTAAGGATGCCCTAATTGCTGCAGGATTTGCGGCAGATAGCATTGAAGTCCGTGAACAGGTCGAATAAGTGGCATCCATTAAGTGGCGGCTGTTGCATTTGTTGCACAAATGCAACCAAAGCGTGGACCGATTTTGCGGTCCGCATTGAAGTCCGTGAACAGGTCGAGTAAAAAATGTCAGTTACACCGCAAAATGTGGTAAGGCACGAGCTGATTGGGCTCGTAGCGGAAGTCGTGAAATCCCGCAACAAAGTAAATGTGGGGTTGAAAGGAAAAATAGCAGATGAGAGTTACAAAACTCTTGTCATCGGCGGGAAGCGCGTCTTTAAGGACGCAGTTACAGTCGTGCTCACATTGCCGTCCAGGCAAAAGGTCGAAGTGGATGGGCATCTTCTGGTCGCAAGGCCATGGGATAGAGTGAAAAAAAAGTTGTCAAAATGGTAGACAAAAAAACGAAAGTCGAAAATAAGAAGGAAGCGAAGGCAGACGCAAAGGTAGAAAAAACTATCACGATGCAAACAAAATCTGGCGCCGCGTGTGCTGATAGCAAGTGCGTCATACACGGTAAATTGCCGGCCCGTGGCCGCGTGTTCGAAGGCATAGTCATATCTGATAAAATGCAAAAAACTGTCACAGTGGAATGGCCCGGATTTGCGTACATAGCTAAATACGAGCGTTATGAAAAGAAGCGTTCAAGAATTCACGCGCGCAATCCTGCATGTATATCTGCAAGAACAGGCGACATGGTACGGATTGTTGAGACAAGGCCAATCGCAAAGACTGTGAAGTTCGTAGTAGTGGAGAAATTACCAAACATAAAATGAAATCGCTGAAATCCATAGTGAGCCGGCCCCTGCCAATTGGGGCGCGAATAGGTTGCGCAGATAATTCTGGCGCAAAGATAATCAAAGTTATCTCTGTTAAGGGTTTCAAGGCAAGAACAAACAAGCTGGCCTGCGCAGGTGTAGGCGACATGATAACTGCTAATGTTGTATCGGGCAAGCCAGATATGATGCACAAGGTCGTGCAGGCAATAGTAATTCGCCAGAAGAGTGCATTCACAAGGCCGGACGGAACAAAAGTCAAATTCGAGGACAATGCAGCAGTTGTGTTAAAAGATCCAATATTAGGCATGCCAAAGGGCACAATGGTGAAGGGCCCAATGGCAAAGGAAGTTGCAATAAGATGGAGCGCAGTTGCCAAGATTGCGAGCATGATACTATGACAAACGAAGCATTTTCGTGGTCGCAGACCACGTTGGGGGATATCAGGAAGTCGCCACAAACTGAAAGGGGGCTCTGCCCCCTTGCGGTTCGGCTGGCAAAAAGAAGATGCAATAAGATGGAGCGCAGTTGCCAAGATTGCGAGCATGATACTATGACAAACATGGAAATATAAATGGAAAGAGGTGAGGCAACCGGTTTGACGTTTGTGCGATCGCAGATCGCACTAGGAAGGGTCAGGAAGAGCGTCAAACTGGTGGA
>JAHFKX010000018.1 GCA_023245115.1 Candidatus Woesearchaeota archaeon | reverse complement strand
AATTAGCTAAACTGCAGTTAGCTTTATTTTCCATAAATTGTTTCAATACTATTTTTTAAATGCACTAAATTCTATGTGTCTATGGAATTCAGGCACGAAGAAGTTGCATCGTTGAAAGTTGGTAGATATATGATGATGGACGGCAAGCCATGCGAAGTAAAGGACATGGAATGGTCTGCCCCAGGCAAGCATGGCCACGCAAAATACAGGGTTACGGGAATTGACATTCTAACCGGTTCAAAACATATGGGTATTTATACTTCGCACGATTCTGTTGAAGTGCCGATAATTGAAAAAAAGACAGGTCAGGTTCTTTCTATAACGGGCGATAAGGCGCAGGTCATGGACATGACAACATATGAAACATTTGATGCGGTTATTCCTGAAGAGTTCCATGGAAAATTGCAGCCAAACTCCGAAGTTATATTTTGGGAAATTATGGACCAGAAAGTGATTAAGCAGGTTAAAAATGCTTAGACAATAAACACAAGTTTTATATTCTTTATCGTTTCAAAAGTTCCATGTCAGATTATGATTTGGCGATTAATTATATCGCGTGGGCAGCCGTCGGAGTTAGTTTTTTTGCTTCGGCGGCATGGGCGATTAGAGCGGGAGTCATTGCCGATGCTAAATCAGCAGAAGAAAGAGCGAGAGCGTATGCCATTGAAGCCAAAGCACGCGAAGCCACACAAGCAGCTAAGTATAATGCGTTCACCGAGTTAATTAAAGCCTATGGAAGCAAGGTATCATTAACTGATCTCAAAAAACAAGCCGCAGATATGGGATTAGTTGATTTGGTAGAAACCGGTTCTGAAGATGCAGAGCATGCAGAATAAAGCAAAACACATCAGATAGATATTTAACTTTTTCCAGCTTCAAAACTGCATGCAAACCTATTTGATAATGCGGATTGGCAGCGAATATTGGGTTTATCAGGCTGCCCCTGAAAGCGGGCGCATCAATGCGGATAAAACTTATACATCGCCGTTTCATATCTTGGTGGATTTACTGGAAAGCGGACTGAATCTTGCAGATGTAGATATAAAACTTCGTGGGCTGTCCGAAGGCGATGCTCAGGCAATACAAGTGCTTTGGGTTAGATTAAAATCAGATGCACAAGAACTAGGAGCGCTAAAAGAGGGAAATGTGAGGCTATTCGGTCTCGAGGAAGAAGTTAAAGATTATCCAGATGATGCATCTGTAAAAGAGCTACGCAATCACCTAATACTCGTCAGGCTTCTCAAACCGGAGTAGAAAACCTTTTAAACAAACCTTAGGGACTGGTTGCATGGCACAAGCCAAAATTCCCGAAGCTATCGCTAGATTGTTTGGCCGCGCATGGGTATGCAGGCGTTGCAAGAAAACAATTAGAGGGGATGCTAAAAAAATACGGGAGGGCGCTATACCATGCAAGCGGTGTGGCCAGCGTGCGTTCCGGCCAAAATCAAAGGAAAAACGGCTAAAAGTATCTGCCGCTAAATAATTCTAAAAATAAAAAAATAACTGTATTGTTTAGTAGCCGCCAGAACCGCGGCCAGAATTCCGTGCAGATTGCACGTGTTCAGATTTGTTGCTTTCTTTACTTATATTATTTTCTTTCGCGCCAGTTTTCCGTTGGGCCATTTTAGCTTCATGCTCACCTACTTGTTCGGCTTTTTTTTGTTCTTTATCCTGAATTTTATTTACTCTTTTTTCAAGCGCTTTTGCCAAGTGATATGCGGCGTTTGCCTGTCCGAAGGCCTCACCATATTTTTTGGCAGCCAACGCCTCGCGGGCTTTTGTTAAGTGTTCTTTTGCATTCGCTAAAAACTTTTCCCCCTGCGGCAGTTGGCTAGTAACAAGTTGTGCGGCCGCCATAAGTTCGGCGTCGGCTTTTGCAATTTCTTCTACTGCTTTTGTTTCGTTGCCAGCCAGACCTCGCCCTTCGTGCTTTTTCTCAATTTCTCTTAGCCTTTCTGCCGAAATTTCTTTGAGCAGATATTTTCTGGCTTCAAGGCTAGCAATTGCTTTTTTGTGTGCAGAAATTTTTTCGTTTATTCTGTCGATTTGTGCTTTTTGTTCTGTGGCAAGCCCGTTAAACTCTTTGTCGGCAGATAATTCGCTAGAAACCTCGCCTGTTTTTTCGTCAAGTGAAGTAAGGCTGTCTTCTATATCTGCATCTTTTTCAGAAATAACACCTTTTATTGAGTCAATTGAATTTGCAATTGTATCCTGTGTGCGTGCGTAATTGTTTGCAGCGACTTCTGCTTTGTCTAATTTTCCTGCTTCCTGCATTGCTTTTACTTCGAGCAGGCGTTCGCGCGCAATCTCCAAGCCTTTTCTAGCCTTAGCGTTTTTCTCAAATGTCAGCGCAAGATTTATGTTATCAAGTGCAACAGATAAACCATAAAATGGCTTGTCCGGAGTAGTTTTCGGCTGTTCTGTTGTGGCTTGCTGTGCCATGGCAACTGGCAGTAAAAACAAAACACCAACTATTATTATTGCTTCTAGTTTAAAATTTTTCATATCTCACACCTCACCACGCGTATAATTAAAGGTTTAAATAATTAATCCTTATGAAAAACGCATGAGTTTGTCAAAAAAACCGCGTACAAATAATAATGAAATAATCAAACCAGAACATTTACTTGAAATTGTTTGTGAGAACATAGAAGTACTTATTGGCAGGTATGGTAACGCGGCGCTAGCCATGCACGACAACAATTATGAGCTTAATGTGACATTTCGCATGCGCGATACGCAGGGCGTAATGCTCAATGCCGGCTGGCAGTTCAAACTAATACTGAAGGCCAGCTATGCAGTACAACGGGCATGGGTATTCGAAAGATACTACTGCAAACGAACCAGGGTACAAAAAGACATAGAATATATTGGCTCTTTAGAAGTCAGGTTGGGCGGCATTGAAAGTTTCGGTGATATTACTGAGACAAATATTGTAAAAGAAAATGCCGAACAAACGTATAATAAAATTAAGGTCTACCTGAACAGTGCAGCTAATAACAATAAAATTACTGAACAAAGTCTGCAGGCGTATACGACAGTGCAGAGTATATAAATATATATAAAACAATATATCATTCATTTTTTAAATCCTGTGAAGTTAAAAAAATTATGAGTGAATCAAAGTTGCTGCCAGAAATTAACATAGGTATCGCTGGCCATGTGGATCATGGCAAGACCACGCTGACTTATGCAATCACAGGTAAATGGACAATGCAGCACTCCGAAGAGTTGAAACGCGGAATCACAATAAGGTTAGGGTACGCTGACAGTATTATTTCGCGGTGCGAGAAATGCAATAACTTGAACTCGCCACGAGTTCAAGGGAGGGAAAACGCATCGGGCGTTTTCCCTAAATTTGTTTTCGGTGAAATATGCAAAGTGTGCAGTTCAAAAACCACTCCTGTCCGTGCGTTTTCAGTTGTTGATGCGCCTGGCCACGAAACGTTAATGGCGGTTATGCTGGCCGGTGCTGCTATCATAGATGGCGCGATACTCGTAGTAGCTGCAAATGAGTCCGTGCCACAGCCACAAACTGCTGAACATTTAATGGCATTAAAAGTTCTTGGAATAAAAAACATAATTGTTGTACAGAACAAAGTTGATACTGTAACAAAAGAAGCGGCGATTGAAAATTACAAACAAATAAAAAAATTCGTAACTGAAACGTTGGGCATGGACATTTTGATTATACCGATTTCTGGCCAGCGGGGCGCTAATCTTGACTTGCTTGCAGAAGCCGTACAGGAATTTATCCCTACCCCCAAGCGGCAGGAAGGCGACCCGATGATGCTTGTTGCACGCAGTTTTGATATTAATAAACCTGGCGCGGATATCCAAAAACTCGTTGGCGGTGTATTGGGCGGAGCAATTGTTCGTGGCAAGTTCAAAGTCGGCAACAAAATAGAAATAAGGCCCGGCCTGAAGACAGAAAAAAAGGGCGGGCAAATCGAGTGGAAGGCGGTTACAACTACGGTTAGTGGTATTTCTGCTGGCTCGCAGCTCGTACAGGAAAAAGGACCTGGCGGGTCTATCGCATTGTCTACTACATTAGACCCTGCAATTACGAAATCTGATGCATTCGTTGGTGCCGTTGTTGGTGTTGTCGGTTCACCGATTCCTTCAGTAGTTAATGCCCTGGATTTACAGGTTTCGCTATTCGACTATGTCATAGGCACAAAAGAAAAACTAAAAATCGAGCCATTTAAGCAGTATGAGCCGCTAATGCTGAATGTTGGCACCGCAACCACTGTTGGTATTGTTCAGGGAGCAGGTAAAAAGATGAAACTCATTCTGAAACGACCGGTTGTGGCACAGAAGGGCGACAAGGTAGCCATTGCGAGGCAGGTTCAAAGCAGGTGGCATTTAGTAGGGTATGGCACAGTATTATGATATATAAAAAAATATATTTTTATATAACCTATCGCAGTTCATAATATTATATATCACAGTAAGTCGATTTTAGCACAAGCTTTATATACTAGACTATCCTATATCATATTATTAGATAGGTGTTAATACCTACCATCACGAAAAATGGAAGTCACGACAATGCTTTTACAACAGGTCAAGCAGATGCCTGCTAGCCAGATTCTTAATGGCAAGACGTATCAGCCCAGATTAGAAGTTATGCGCGTGAGGCAGAATTTTGTGGCACCTTACAGAAAATACCGTTTCTTATTCATCGACAAACAAGATCTTAAAACACGCAGGCATTTTGTTAAGCGCCTGGAAAATGTTTCAACCTCTTGGCCTCAAGGAACGTATTATCTAAAACTTTCCAATGGCCTTGTTTTTGCACGCTTTGATGTCTCCGAACGGGGTAAGGTTAAGAAATTGTATGAAACCTCGCCAGCAACTTCAAAGCCCTACCCGATTTGGGAGTGGTTTAACTAAGGATTTTAGAATGAATACTATCGACGCCGAAAATTACTTACGCAGATTAGGCGCAGATTTAGTTTATCGAACGAAAGATGGTTCGAGCAGTAAATATGTATTTGAAGACATAACCTTTTTAATTCATCCTGGTTTGCTGGACGCATGTATCGGTTCTGATATTTTTGAAGCACAGCTCTTACAGTTAGAGAAGCAACACTTTACCGCAGGCCTTGCGCTTGGCCAGCAACTGATTGATTGGGGCAAGGCAATGAGAATTGAGTACCCATCAATTGCTGGTGAAATGCGCAGTTTCAATCATAAGGTTAATGATGTACTACTGGAAGACTTAGAATTACTTTTGGAAAAGCTGGCTAACTTGCCTGATTTACGTTCTACTCTACAACAACAGGCTGGCCCAGTGCCTGTCCCGGTAGGCCTTTGTCAGCAAATATAACTCTAACAACGCCCTTGCCACCGTGTGGGGCAGATATTTTTCCGGAAATTTTACGGCCCGAGATAGTAGTGTAAGTAACAGTTTTGCCAACAAGCTTTGCAGCAGCAGGCTTCGTGTCAACTCCGTCTACTTTTACAAGCATCTGTTTATTAGTTTGCTGCTTGTGGCTTCCACGGTAATTCAAAACGACTGCTTTCATAGCTTATGCACTTAAAGTTCATTTATAAAGTTAACTCATGAACTAACTGAATGGGAAAAGTGCTGCAACATTAGGTGATTTTTCTATGTTCGCACACTTGTTTCATAAATCTAACTATCTGTTTTTGCAGCCCTTACCAAGTCTACGAGCTTTCTCAGAACTATTCTGTAAATTGTCCTGCCTTCTCGTGCTGTGGCCTGCGTTGGATGCCCGTCCACGCCGCTGCCCTGCTGGTAATACCACGCCTTTGCCTTTGTCCCGTTGGAATCTTTCGCTTGTTTCATGTTAACAATATCTGGCCGGACTGCAAGCATAAATCCAGTTTCGCCGCGGTCTGCATGAGTGCCATCATTTATGATTGGCTCCCATGCTATTGGTATGTTATAACGCCACCACTCATAATTTATTATCTTAATATCGTTATGTGCTTCAAGCGCGTCCGCGCAAATACTTTCCAATGCGTCAATGTTTCCGCCATGCCCATTAACTAAAATTATCTTGTTAAATTGGTTTTTATAAAAGCCTTCAACAACGTTTCGCACATAGGCAGTAAATGCGTTTATGCTAATCGGAACATCACCATTATGCTCGCCAATCGGAATGATTCCATACGCAACAGAAGGTGCGAGTATCGCGCCAGTTATTACGCATGCATCTTCGGCTAGCCTGGATGCGGCAATTGTATCGCAGCCAACTGGCAAGTGTGGTCCATGCATCTCAATAGAACCGATGGGAATAACAACCGGTAGCCGCCTATCCAGTGCGTCTATCTGTGAGCTGGTCATCTCTTCCCATAGTAAAACTTTGCCTCCGTGTCCCGTTTTTTTAACCATGCCATAAAAGACAGCGCACTATTTATAAACCTTTCCATAGCGAACTAAAATTATATAATTATCTGTGTTTTCGCATATTAACCGCGCCAGGGTTTACTACCAAAACAGCTTACTCCCAACTTAACAATTTTTGCAAGATTTTTAGCTGTTTCTCCCAGGGAATATTGAAAGTGCGCTGGAAGTTGTTGTATGCTAACCTATCGAGCTCTGCCGCATCTGTGCAATCATACGGGAATAGCTGCCGTTGTGGAAGGATAAATTCACGTACTGGCAAAGGAGGGGCAGTACTTTTTGCTCGGAATACTGCGGCCGCCAAAACGCAATTATAATCTTCTTCTGCCATTACGCCCCAACCACAAGCTTGACATCCGTACCGAGCAACTTCTTTAAACTCTCAATCGTGTTCTTTGTCAGTGTTGTTGGAGTGCCTGCAAACTTTTCCAAGGCTTCATTAATTTCCTTAAGAGCAGTTGCCTTCTCGTCTACCAGCGAACCATCATCTGCGATTTTGTATTTTTTCATCTCAGTCTTCGGGTCCGAAGTGTTGTACAAAATATATGCGGCATCTGTCAGCATCCATATATCTGCCTTTTTGCCGCCATAGGTTGCAGATATTTTGAACTTCTCAACCTTCTTGCCTTTTTCCGCACGAATCAGGTCAAATGTATCTTTTGCAAGCCTGTCCTGCTCAAAGGCAAGAGAAGCAATCTGTCCGCGGTCGCCCTTCTGTTCCTTGTTCATGGCAAGCACGCTTTCTATGACTTCCAAATATTTGCTGGACGCAAGTTTTTTTGCAATGAGATTTTTCTCAAATTGCTTTGCAGCATCACTGGCATCTGCTTTTACTTCAACCATTTTCAGCGCTGCCAGCACATCATCCATTGTTTTTTCGTAAAGCTGTCTTATCTCTTTCTTGACTTCCTGAACTTCAATTTGTTTCATTAACTTATCCAGGCGAGCCAAGTATTTTTCAGTATTATCTAGATATTCATCAACAAGCTTCGCAGAAACATCCTTAACCTTGCCGTGTTCAATGTCTTTTCTAAGCTGTAAGATATCCTCCAGAATTTTAACCCACTTATCTTCAAGCAAGCCTGGTTTGACAAAATTCTCGCGCATCAGAATCGGGGTTTCCTTTGGGTCTGGCGGCGGAACACCTAACAACATTAACGCACCCTGCGAAGGCGTAAGCGTTGCCCAGAAGAAATCTTCAACCGCAATATTTTTCAGCGTGAACTTTGTTCTGTCAATCATCTGCTTGCCACTCTTCATATATGTGTCTATTGCCTCAGGCGTTGGTGTTATTTTTCCCTGTTTCAACAGGAGCTTCCACGGCGTGAACAAGCCACGGTCATACAACGGAATGCCATCACGCAGGAAAGTGAATATGACTGGGTTGGCTGCCTTAATCGTATTCCACATTTCTGTCAGAACGTAAATTTGTACGTTTAGCTTGTTTCCGACGCCTGCGGCATAGCCTGCCTCAGCGGCCATGCCCCAAATGATTGCGCGCAATTTAGAGACAAGTTCCGCAGCAGTCATCCTTGTAACATCAGTGTCGTCTATAACAATGAACGTATCAATATCTGATTCTTTTGTGGCCCTGCCTTTTACAAGCGAGCCCGCAAGCACGTAGGATACGACGTACTTTTCGAATTTTTGTAGTACCATTCGCTTGTGGACTTCAGCTGCTTTTAACGCGCCAAGCCAGCCGGCATCATAGATTGGTACACCAATTGTTATTAGATTTAGTATTTCGTATTTGCCTTTAAGGCACATATCCCAAACCTCATCAAGCAGGGCAGAAGAAACATTGACATCTAACTTTTTGTTAGCCATTTCCCTGAGTTTCTTGTCAAACTCATCCTTTTGCTTCATCTTCTCATCGAGGCTGCCCTCGAAATTTGCCAAAACGAGCAAATCGATTGTGCTGAAATCTGCACTGCACGTATTACAGTGCGCCTTTGTATCTGCTATCTTAACATTATCAGAATTACACTTGACGCATAATTGCTGCGGCCTTGGAGGCAGCAGTATCATGCCCATAACTTCTTTCTTATATTTTGAATTGACTTCTTTAACAAAGCCTTCAGATTTAGCTTTTAGGCTTTCTAATTGCTCTCTTATCTTCGTAGCCACGGCCTGCATCTGCTGCTGCATTTGCTGTTGCGATAGCTGGCCAGGCATCTCTGGCCCTGCCATTGTAGACTGATAATCCATCGGGACTGGTTGTACGTTTTCAGGTGTTGGAACTTGTGTTTTCTTAACCATAGTAAGCCTCAATTATATTCTATAAGCTACAATAGTGTTTATAAAGCTTTGGTAAATCGATAGCTTTTTAAAGGAATTAGGGCAGGCATAGTACCGAAACCTTTATATATAACAATATTGTAATTAATACGTGAAAAATATGGTAAACGCGCCACAAGTTCCAGAACAATTCAAATGGACAAAACTTCCAGATAGTACGAAAAGCGGTTTGGAAGATACACTTGTAAATTTAAATGCACCAATTGTACAGTTACAAAGAATTGGTGAACTAGCGCGTAGGCAAGACCCAGAGGCCCAAGAAATTCTCGATCAAACCAGACAAAAGCTCAAAGAATCAATAAAATGGCATTATGAAGCCATGGGTTTTAGAGATCAGGAATTACAACAACAGACTGATTTAACTTACGGCCTTTTTTTAAATCCTGAAAGTAATAAACAAGCATTCAATACTTTAGTGGGCATCTTACAAGAAACCGGCAAGAAACTTTATGACTGCACGCCAGCGAGTATAAAACAAAACTTTGCCGAAAAAGCATACAAAGCGCAATTCGAAACAGCATTTGGCATGAAACTTGATGCGTGGAAAGAAGGCACCCTTATCGATAACCTCAAATTCGATGAGCTGAAAGATGAGTATAAACCTATTTTCATGGAAGCACTAAAAGATGGAAAATCACTTATGGCGTTTATAGGCGAACACAGGCAGTATATGCAAAGACTACAAAACGAGGCCAGAAATGGCAATCAAGAAATAATGGAAAAAGTTAAGACTAAAGTTGAAGCACTTGAAGGCCAAGTTAAAAAATACGTAGAAGCATTAATTGTTGGTGCATACGGCTTTAGTAAAGATTTATCAAACACCGTAGCAGAAGGCATAATAGAAAACCCACAGGCCATGGTATATTTACAGCAGGTCTTTTCGCTTGCAACTAAAAAAGTTGCATTGACATTAGATAAAGACAAAGCAAAGGAATTGCAACAATCAATATTGAATGCCAGGGCAAATGCAATGTACGGTGCGCCTGGACAAGGCGGTTAAACAATCCGCTATTTTTTAATTTTTATAATATATTAAAGACATGCTAAATATACAAAGAATTATTTTCCCAACTGGTAATGCTTGTGCGTAGCCTCTTCGGCCTTGAAAAGCCGGTGCATTACTTTTGTAAAATCTTCAACCCGCTCGAGCCATTTATCATACTCCTGGCCCGTAACTGACTGGATTTCGTTGTTCTTCATTTTATGTGCTAAATCATAAATTTCTCTGAACCAGTCAACGTACTTGCCATCCAGCCTTTTTCCCTCAACGAAAACTTTTTGCAGCATATCCGCGACATGCTCCGGTGATGGCGGTGTGTGGCCGGCCTGCATCAAAGGCCCGTGCGCAGAATCGACGAACGCCCAGTAAAAATCCCCGATTGCGCCAAGTATTTTTGTTTTCCCGCGAAATATATGCCACGGCACCCGTCCAATCGTATTGTAAACTGCTTCCGGGCTAGGCCTGACACGGCCCATATACAGTAAAAACTTCATTGGCGTTATGAATCCATTATCTAATATTGGCACGCCATAACGCAGTATGTTCAGCGCGGCTGGTTCGCCCACAAGCAGGTTTTCCCAGAATGAAGATAATGTAATTGTATTAATATGCAGCCGTTCATTATCTTCCAGCGTCGCAACGATTTTATCCATTTCTTCGCGATACCATGCAATTGCTTCTTCATCCCACTTTATTGAGGCATCATCAACAATAATTGCAACGTCAACATCTGAACTTGGTTTTGCAGTTCTTTTAGCAACAGAACCAAACATAACAAAACCCTTAATCAGCGTTTTGAATTTCTTTGCAGATTTGACGGCCAAACCATACGCTAATTTATAATCGCGCTCTAAAACTTCTATCTGCCCAAATTTCTTAACTTCAGATTCGTTCTTCCCGTGTTCGGATTTTTTATGTGTGGCCATATGATTTTATTATTTTACTAATTTATAAGCTTTAGCTGATGCGCTCGTGTTATGACATTGGCGCGCCGGCAAATCTGCTTCTTTCCTGCGGCGTCATGCCGCCAAATGTCAGCGGCACTTCTGAAAAGCCAGACCCAAAGTACTGGCCAAAATGGTATGCCGGCAATATGTTTCCAAAGCCCGACGAGTATTCTGAAAAGAAGTAACGCGAGCCCACGTCCTCGCCATGTGTAGTGTCATGCCATTGCGGGCCAGTTTCGTAAATCGGTGAATCGCAGTTCTGCAGAATATACGGCCATGGTGACGTCTTATGATGCTGCACGAATCCGCCGATTTCCATTATTTCTTTTACCTGTGAGCCTACCGGAAAGCCCTGCCTTGCTGCTTCATCTCTGATTGCTGCAACTTGTTCCATAGCATGCGCATTGCCTTGACCGGGAACGAGATGTGCATCAGTAGTACCGAAGTTATCTGTAACGTGGAAATGTCTCACGAATTTTGCAGCCTTTTTTGCCTCATTAATTATATCCTCTTTTTCGTACCCTGCCGGCCTGAGCATATTTATGTGGCCTACGTCCCAAGTTACTCCGACCAGCCTCGATGCAACCTTCTTTGCTTCTTCGGCACTAAGATGCTGCTCTTTTTGCAGACGCTCAGCCGTTTTATCGCGCGTCATTTGTGCAAGCTCAGCAATTTTTTCGCCGCGGCCGAACGCAAACTGATTGGCCGGCGGATTTTCAAGGTTAATCGCAGGGGCAATTTTTAGCGGGTCAATAATTATGCCCTGCTTCTTCAGCTCTGCTGCCCTCTCCTTTGCCAGCTTCCAAGAATGTTCAGCAGACCTCGCAAATGTATCAGCAACC
>JAHFKX010000078.1 GCA_023245115.1 Candidatus Woesearchaeota archaeon | reverse complement strand
ACATACTACGGGCAGAAGATAGAATGGAGTTCATACGCAGAATGCACAAACAAATACTGGCTAAAATAAGCCTGAAAGGACATTAGATGGGGTGCAAAAATAACATAATTGGTTGGATTGCGGAGCAATCCGACATAGGAGAGGGTCAGGAGGAGCGTGAAACTGGGGAGAACCATAGGTTCTCCGCGGTTCCGATGCACAAACAAATACTGGCTAAAATATCGTTAAAAGAGAATTAAGATGAAAATATTGCCTGGCGTTGAAATAGTTGATTTGGGCTTGTATTTTGAAAAAGAAAAAATACTAGCTGTTACTGATTTCCATCTGGGCTATGAAGCTGCGCTGGCCGAACAAGGCGTTTTTGTGCCGCGGCATCAAACTGCTGTCACAATTGCCCGGCTAGAAAAAATGTTCAACAAACTGGAAAATAATAGACTTAAAACTGAAACAATAGTGATACTGGGCGACATACGGCACGAGTTCGGTCACCTAACAAGATGGGAAATACGCGATGTAACTGCAGTCATTAGTCTGATGAAAAAACACTCTAAAAAAATTATACTATTGAAGGGCAATCATGACACAATAAAAATGTACATAGAACGCATGGTTGAGGTAAAAAACGAACTTGTCATAAATAATATTCTATTTCTACACGGAGATAAATTACCGACGGGGCTAGCAAAACAATTGAAACACGTAATTATTGGCCACGAACATCCTGCAATAAAAATTAGCGATGGCGTGGCGTCAGAAACGGTAAAATGCTTTCTGAAAGGCAAGTGGAAACACAAGGATTTAATTGTTATCCCGTCTTTCAACATACTAACCGAAGGGACAAATATGCTATCGGAAAAACTGCTCTCCCCATTTTTAAAACAAAAGCTTGACAATTTTGAAGCATATGCAGTAACTGATGACGGAATTCTTGCCTTTGGAAAACTGAAGTCACTAAAAAGTTCGTAAAAACAAAAAAACAGGCCGCAGCTATTAGAACACAAACACCACGTTTTGGCTATTAGAACCATCCTGCGACTGCAACAGTATCGTACAGTATGCTCTTATGTTATAGCCTATGTCAACTGGCGGGCTTATTTGCAGTAAGTACTCAGCATAATTATCCTTTGCCCGAGAGGTCTTTGCGTTTATCAGCTTCGATAACATACTGCCACCGTCGAAATAGTTTTTGAACTCTATTCCGCCAGCCGTGCCATCCACGCTTGTCTGCTCGGCACCGTAAGTACAAAACGCCTGTGCAGAGACTGGTGATGTTGTAGCCTGCTCTCCCCAGTTATTAATAAATGTGTGAATTACGGCCTTGCCAGTTATTTTGAACTCATTATCGCCAACTTCCTCGCAAGCTCCGGATGAACAAACATAACTGAATTTATCTGGCGTACCGCTCAACGCGACTTTACTGAACGTTAATTCTGGCGGGCAACTTAGCGAACAATCCTGCGGGCATGTTGTCTGGTGTGTTGTCGCGCTACATCTTTCGCCTTCTTCACAAATGCCGTTTCCACAGCAATTAGCGATTGGAGAATTTGTACACTGGCCAGTATTTCTATCGTAAGTATCCGTAGTGCATGCGTTATTATCGCGGCAATCAACACCTGCACCTATTCTTGGCGGCGACTTTGGAACTGCTGATGGAGTTGTCTCGACGCCAACATCAACTTTTGGCGGCAACGCTGCTTCCTGACCGTTTGCTGCTGCCGCACTGGACGGCTGCTCGCCACCGGCAGGCAACGCAGTTGTTGAGCCAGTTACATCATGCGTTCCAACGCGAAGGAAATAAAACAGGCCTGCCACCACAACTATCAAAACTAGGATTGTAAGATACTTTTTTCCAGACGCTTTCTGCACATGTGCCGGCTCTACTTTTTTCGGAGCGGGTGATGATGGTTCTGACATTTCATCCTTCGGCATAACAGCTATGTCTTTTTCGTTGTTTTTATTTTCTGAGATTTCCATTGGCTGAAACGCTTGCGCCCACTATTTAAAGATTATTGCATTGTTGCGAATAGTTTAGACTTTTAGAGAAATGTAACAACCTATTGTTATTTAGTATTTAGCGAGCATATCTTTTGCCAGCTTTACTAAAAATGCTTTATCTTCGGTTATATGCGCAGGCTGGTATTTTCCGTTGTCATTATAATAGTCAACATAAAACATTGTCCTGTTTTGTGCCATGTACAACAATAATGGATTAGGTTTGTCCCGCTCTATGTGCTGGCCAACCATCGACATATCTGCAAACGCAAGTGCGGACTGGTCTTTCCAAAACAGCGGCGAAGTAATTCCATCCTCAACCTTCGTGAGCGCGTCATCGCTTTTGAATGTCCTTGCCCAAATTTCAAGCGTTTCCGAGTCTTTTGTATAACGCCAGCCAGCCGCCTCGTCTATACCAATGGTCAAAAATGTTTTTCTCTGCTCTTCTGGCCATTCTGCTATGGTTTTAGCTTCCCAAACCTGCTGCCATCCTTTTAACTCTGAATCTGCAGGCCTAAATCTGGCTAGCGAGTCATGATTTGCCTGCGTGACTGAATCAGTTTGTTTTTGATTAATACACCCGCTGGCAGCTATTAACAAAATCATCATAACACCAAACAAAGTTTGGTGAACTCTGTTGCGCAGAGGTGCTCCAACCCATATTTTCATAGGTATTTTTATTTGGCAAGTGTTTTAAAGTTTTTGGTGTTATTAATAATATATTAATTTTGTGATGCCTACAAAATAACTAAACCACACTATAACGAAAGGTTTTTAACATTTTTCATACTAACTATGGTATGCCCGAATTAGATATATTAGCTACGAGGCCTGTAAAGCAGTCAAGCCAAAAAGTTGAAGCTACACCAAAAGCTGCTGATGCTGCTGCTGGCATTGCCGAGTTAATTCGTAATGATATTAGCAAGATGCTGTGCACCGGCGCGCCAACAGTTCTTGATCACGCACATCGGGCCTGCGGGATGCTGACTGAAGATGAACGGCATAGCCTTGGTGTCGGGCTAACTGAGCTAATATACGATGGCCAGTCTGGCAGGAAGCACTTTAAATATAATGGACTGCCTTTGCGCGCACTTGATGAAAAAACACAAAATTTCCTCGCACTATCTGCCTTCGGCTTATTGTTTAATAAATACATACAAAGTATTAGAAGAAAATCAGAAATTTTGCATCTCGATATTTTTGAGGCAGAAATACTAAAACAGTATCTTCCGGATGAATTTACAGATAGGCTCGATAATATGCTGGCAATAAAACCAACAGAATTGGCTAAATTCGAGAGACAGGTTGCCCGACTTGAATATTTGGACAACCAGTTATCTTATGCCGTAAAAAAATCAATGCAAACGCAAATTACTCAACCGCCCGGAAAAACACGGGCGTACGCATCAGGGCAAACTTCACCCGGACTTACTAAGCTGACGCTGGATATGGTGCGTGGGAACTGACAGCATTGTTTTTAAACCCAGAGCCATATTAACTTTTATGGCGGACTACTCAAAACTCATAGAAAAATTTGCCCTAGCAAATGCCTTCTCTCACGATGGCAAGGCACAGACAGGTGCGATAATTGGCAAGCTCATCGCAGAAGATCCCGCAGTAAAGGAAAAGATGAAGGAGCTGGCACCACAAATAAATAAAATCGTTTCTGAAGTTAACAGGCTCTCAATAAAACAGCAGGAGGAACGCCTGCTAAAAGTTTTTCCAGAATTTTTTGAGAAGAAATCAGCAGAACACGAAGAAAAAACACTTAAAGAACTGCCGAACGCTCATGATGGAAAAGTTGTTCTGCGGCTGGCTCCCTATCCGTCTGGCCCGCTGCACATCGGCAACGCAAAAACCTACATGCTTAATGCACTCTACGCAGAAAAATATTCCGGCAGGACTATTTTAGTAATTGACGACACAATTGGCTCGGAAGAAAAACAAATTGCTAAAGATGCGTACAAACTAATCCCAGATGGATTTAAGTGGCTCAATGTAAAGTGGGATGGCAAGATAGTTTACAAGTCTGACCGGCTTGATATTTATTACAAATATGCTGCTGAGTTGATACAAAAAGACGCTGCTTATGTATGCGAATGCCCTATTGAAAAATTGCGGGACTGTCGAGCAAAGGGAATTGACTGCGAACATCGCAAACAATCCACAAAAGAAGTTTTGGAAAAATGGCAGGAAATGCTGAAGGGAAAATACAATGAAGGACAGGCAGCACTGCGATTGAAAACGTCGACGCAGCACCCGAA
>JAHFKX010000077.1 GCA_023245115.1 Candidatus Woesearchaeota archaeon | reverse complement strand
GGCATGTAAAACTGGAAAATTATCGTGCGGAGACTGTAAAAGCAATACGATTAAGGCAATAAAAGAACAGCTAACCGCACATCAGGCCGCAAGGCAACGTGTGATTGATAGCGGGGAGCTCGCCGACTTCGTAGCAAGTCAGCCATTAATTAAAAAGGGCGATGCACTATATTTCTAAGATGGCCGAACAAATAAAACCGCACATTGGACTTGCAATTATTGGACATGTTGATCACGGCAAATCGACATTAGTGGGACGATTGCTAGTCGACACTGGCAGGGTTTCTGGACGCGAACTTGAAAAACTAAAAGAAGAAGCGCACAGGCTCGGTAAAAATACATTTGAGCTCGCTTATGTTACCGACGATTTGCCAGAGGAACGCGCTGAAGGTGTTACGAAGAGGATGCAGATTAAAGAGTTCTCAACACCAAGAAACAATTTTACGATCGCAGATGCCCCGGGTCATCCGGATTATTTCAGCAATATGATACGCGGTACAAGGCAAGCCGATGCTGCGGTTCTCGTAGTAGATGCTGCTAAAGGCATGCAACTACAAACACGTGAGCATATGTTTGTTGCACGAACAATGGGCATAGAGCAGATTATTGTTGCAATCAATAAGATGGATCAAATTAACCCACCATACAACCAACCGGTATTTGAGTCTGTTTCTACAGATGTGGAAGGTTTGCTAAACGCAATTGGCTACAAATCAGGGAATTATAGTTTTGTGCCAGTTAGCGGTTTCAAGGGCGATAATGTAGCAAGTTTATCGGGAAATATGGCTTGGTACCACGATAAAACACTTGTTCAACGTTTGGATGGCTTAAAAGCCCCAACACAGTCTCTAGCAAGCTTGCCACTAAGATGGCCGATACACGATATTAAAAAAGTTCCTGGCATTGGATTGATACCTGTTGGTTTTATACAAACGGGAACAATGAAACTTAACGACGTTCTTCTTTTCATGCCACTTGGTAAGATCGGAATTGTAAAAAGTATGCAAGTTCACCATCAGGATGTTTCTATCGCATATCCAGGTGACCCTGTCGGGATACGTTTTTCAGCTCGTGGTGATACGTGGGAAGTTAAGGACTTACGTAATGGGCATGTAGCTGGCCTGTTAAAAGATCCGCCAACTGTGGCAGAACAATTTACGGCAAAAATTATGGTATTAAATCATCCTGGCATTTATATCGGCTATGCGCCATCTATTAACATTCACGAAGCTAACGCTAAATGTGCTATAACAGAATTAGTCAGCAAGATAGACCCAAGTACTGGACAGATAGTAACAGATCATCCAGATTGCATACGCACTGGTGATGCCGCAATTGTAAAATTTAAACCATATTTTCCGCTAATCGTTGAACCTGCGGAGCGTTATCAAAGAATGGGCAGATTTTTAATGCGTGACAGCTTGGGTGTTGGTGCTGACAAAGGTGGCATAGTTGGCGGCGGTATTGTACTCGAAGTTAAACCAAAAATTGATGAGCGAGTTGAACGTATTAAGACGAGAGGGATATAATTTTATTTCGTAAAGTATGCCACATAAACATCTCTAAGCACTTTTAAATCTTTTAGCAAAACTCGCTCGTTTGCACCATGATGGCCCGGGCTTGTCGGTCCAAAGACAACTGTTGTTATGCCTCCCTCATTTAAGAAATACGCTTCTGTAAATCCATGTGTGATGCCGCGCTTTGCTGGTATGCCTCTAACATGGCTTACGCAATCCTCTAGCCCATCACTATATACATTATTTGGCACAGTCATTGGTTCGAATGCAAAATTCTTTTTATGGGTAAATTTAACTCCCGAAGGCAACCCAACAGGGATCGTTGAAATTATGTTATTCTGAATTAATTGCAAATATTGCGCCGCATCTTGTACTAGCCGCATCTCAAATTCTATTGTACAACGATCTGCTACAGTATTAACTTTAGTTCCACCTTCGATTTTTCCAATATTCATAGTTGAATGTGTCGTATGTTCGTCTTGGCCTTCGAAGCCCGGATTTTTTATATCGCTCACCTTGGATACAAGTGCATATAGATTTTGTAATGTTGGTATGGCTGCGTGTACTGCGCTGGCGCCTAGCCAAGGCCTAGAGCCATGACAACTTACGCCTTCAAATGTTATATTATAACTCAATGCACCCTTGAAGCGATCGGCAATTAAGAAATCTTCGCCATCGCCGCAAATTGCAAAAGCTATGTTTTCCTTATTCATACTCAAATAGTTTTTTATGCCTGCAAACCCATTAGCTTCTTCATCTGATGTTAATAGCAAAATTGGATTATATTTTAAATCATGTCTTGTTGCAAGCTCCAAAAATGCGGCAATCATAGCTGCAACGGGGCCTTTCATATCACCAGCTCCACGACCATAAATTAGGCCATCGCGAACTTCACCAAATGGCTTGCTATCCCAGCCAAGCTGCAGCTGGCCAGCTTCGCTCTGGAACGGTACAGTATCCACATGACCTTGTAGCATAACTGTGGGCTTATCCAAAACTGGTGTGGCCAGCTTCGCAATTAAGTTTGCTCGGTTTTTACGTAAAATTACTCCCTCTGCGCTTTTAATATCGTATGATTGCACGTTTACAACTATATTTGAACTTTGTTTTAACACGCTCGCGCAAAAATCTATCAACTGTCTAGTTTCACCTAAAAATTTTGTTACATTGCTATCACTATTTTGAGTATCTAATGACAACAATTTCAGCGTTAGTTCTTCGATATCCATTTAACACCCTCCCGCATCATCGACAAAAAATGTTTTAACATTTCCACCAAGTTTTTGTTGAACTTTGCCCATTAAATTTTTTATTCCAAGTGCTTCTGTCCAATAATGCCCAAGGCAAATTAAGTTTATGCCTAAATCTTTCGCCACACGTACGCCAGAATGACTTGGCTCGCCAGTTACATAAGTAGTTATACCATTGCGAGCTATATCCTCTAAAAGAAAGTCTTTAACGCCACCGCCGGTAGAAACTGCAATCTTACTAAATCTTCGAGATTATGTTCTTTTTGTAATTCGCCAACGACTGTTACGCCGCTAATATGTTCATATTTAGTTATCCAGTTTAGGTTTTGCAAATTCAAGAGTTTTGCTAGATACAAGAAATTGCCATCATTTCTGGAAAAGTCCCATGTCAAGTGATAGCAGGCCAACGACATATCTGCTGCGCCTAGCTTCCTGACTGTTGTGTTAAGTTGAGATGAAGCAGCGATTCTTGAAACCGGTGACCATGTGGCTAAATGGTGCGTAACAAGCAAATCTGCACCGGCATTCACGGCTTTATCAATTGTTGTAACTGCAGGATCCACATCAAAACCTATGACATTAACTTCATCCTTACCACGAAAAAACAGACCACTTTGTTCTAATGGCCTTACGTCGCCTATTTCTACTTCGATTACGCTAATGACTTCATCGAGTTTCATAACAAATACACTATGGAAAGATTTTTAAGCCTTACTGTTATTGCCCCGTGGTTTTTGCAGGATTAGATCACAGCCGTCCGCGTTTAGATGTTTTAGAAACGGAAAACGTTGAATAGCATCCGCTAAAAAATGCGCTTCGCTTTCAGAATCGCCGCGAAACGTATCATCTTGAAGATTTATGTAAAAACCCACGGGTTTTAACACCGCAAATATTTGCATAAGTAAATCTTGTTCTAGCTTACTTGCGATTCCATTCAAATCGCGGGGATTTTTTCCAACCAGTTCAAACCGTTTTGGTGATGACCAGAACAAAACAGTGTAAACAATATGAAACTGTGCTTCGGCAAATTTTTCTAATAGTTTATCCGCCGGCATCCTATAGCCTTCGAAAATGCAGTTGTCTGGGAGCTGGGCATCTACGCCAACTATTTGCACGCCCTTTTTATGCAATTGTTCAACTAATTTTGGATAATATGCCTGTTTACTGTCTATTCCGTCGATTGCGCCACCACAACCTATTTCTAAAACTCTTTTATTTTTGAATCCACCTGCCACTCGCGTTACTATTTGTTCTAATCTTCGCAAGTTATTTTGCGGGCGATAACTATTAACATCCAAACCTTCGCTCCAGTTCATCTTAACAACTCCAAAACAATTTGTTCTATGCTACGCATATTGCACGCAGAGTTTACCATTAAAACTGCAGTCACACCAGTTTTTTTCATAATGCGTTTACCTTTAGCATTAACGCTTTCACTTTGTTTATATCAATACTAACTTCGTGTGGTTTGACATTTCTCTCACCAGCAACTTTTTCGCCGGCTTTT
>JAHFKX010000017.1 GCA_023245115.1 Candidatus Woesearchaeota archaeon | reverse complement strand
GACTCTTTTTTATAACGCTGGCCGGCTGCGCCGTAGGTATTAGCAGTAGCTGTGCGCCCTTATGAATCGCATCTGCTATAAATCCATAAACAATATCTTTGCCGTCTTCCCCGGTTACCATTGCGCTCGTGCCCCATGGGAAACCACCAAATAGAATATCATCAAGGCGTGCAAAGCCGCTTGAAATCTTTTTTCCTTTGGCCTCAATGTCAAGCATTGCTTCAAGCTTTTTGCGCTGTTCTGTTTTTAGTGCGGTAAGAATATCTTCCCTTCTTTCACTGTTTAGCGTTCTCATTGCTTCACGAAATTCTACTAATTCTTCTCTTTCTCCAGCTAATCTACGCCTTTCCGCCTCGAGCTCTGCCTCTTCAGCTTTTACGCGTGCAATACGGGGTTGCCAGCCTTTTGCTTCTTCTAATATTGCATGGTTGGCCTCGCGCTCACCTTTTAGCCTTTCGATTTCTGTTTGGAGCGTGCCTTGTAGCTCTATGCGTTCCCGTGAATACTTTTCCAGTAATTCCCTTTCTTTTATCTCGTACTGCATTTGTAACTCTTGCCGCATCTGTTCAACTTCCTGCGCGCGCTCGTCTTCGATTTTTTTCAGCCTGAGCATCAGGCCGTGGTTCTCTGCTTCGAATGATGCCAGTTCATCACTCATTTTTTTACTGCGCGCAAGATTTTGCTCATAACTATCAACTCGTGATTCGAGCTCGGTGATTCTCACAATGCTTACGTCGGCCATTTTGCCATACTTTTTTTCAATTTGTCTTATTGTTTCTTCTGCTACTTTTGCAGCGCTCTGCTGCGTTTCAATTAGTTTAGCTTGGAGGCCTTTATTTTCCTCCCGTAACTGTGAAGCCAGCTCGTGCATATCATTTTTTTCTGTTTCAGCAGCATCTTTTTCTTTCTTCAGCTCTTCATACTGTAAAGATAGATTTCCAGTTTGCTCTTCCAGTGCGCCAATAACTTCTTCAAGATGTACAATCTCGACACTCCGCATACCAGCCTCGATAGTTCTTTCGAGTCGGGAAATAGTTATTGTGTTTCTCTGAAATTCAGCTTCAACTTTTATGCGCCAATTTTTATATTCTCTCGAAAAAATAGCCCAGTTTTCATCAGTCATATCATCTGTAAACTTATCGAGGGCAGGCCCTACCGTTCGCGCGTAAAGATGAGATATGCAAGAGCAATCTTGCGGATGCACCAGAGCTGGTGGAACTGGGGGCATGCTAATATATGGCGCACAAAGTATATAAGTGTTCCTATGGAATGTATATTTGCTAATTTGAGTTATTACATATGAGGCCAGTTATAATTTCAAGTCGTCATATTTTATTTATATTATTTCATATAAATATATATACATAATATTTTTAAAGATTTACCATGTATTAAACTGGCATGAAACTCCAGATTGCTTCCGACCTACACTTAGAATTCCCGAAAAATCGGGAATGGCTTGAAAAAAATCCAATCATGCCGATGGGAGATGTTCTCCTGCTGGCCGGTGATGTTGTAACTGAGCGGACAAAGAGCCGTGCGTGGGCCAAGAAATTTTTTCACAAACTCGAAAAAGAATTTTCTTTCATAATATCCGTAATGGGTAATCATGAGTTCTACCACGGTCATTTAGATTTTGCGTATCCAAGTTATATTAAATCGCGAGCCGAAAATCATCTTTTGATAAATAACAAAGTTCACACCATTGGCGATGTAAGATTTTTAGCTAGCACGCTGTGGAGCAACGTGCCGCCGGAAAGTTTTGATGGTGTTGAAGCTTGCATGAACGATTATAGTTTAATAAAAAATATTTCAGTTGAAAAGACAGTTTGGTATCACGAGCAGTCAGTTGCTTTTCTCAAGGCGGAGCTGGCTAAACCATTCAACGGCAAAACAGTTGTGCTAACGCATCACCTGCCAAGCTACAAATGTATTTCCGAACAGATGCATGATTATCTGACAAATCCCGCGTATGCCAGCCATCTCGATGACCTGATTTTAAATAGCAAAATAGATTTGTGGGCGCACGGCCATTCACACGATTTTTGCGACATTAGAATCGGCAACACACGAGTTGTTAGGAATCCAATGGGCTACCCGGGCCAAGAGCAGGGCTTCTATAGGGATTTTGCGGTTGAAGTTTAGATATTTAGTTGCGCAGCAAGCCTTTTAAGTTTTATCTAATAAAGAACCAAATGATTCGCAAGATAATATTCCCAAAAGATTCCAAAGGCTATGCCGCAAAGTTGAAATTATTTGAGAATATGCCAAACCCCCTTGAGGTTTCTAATGGTATCACAGTCTTGTTTGGCCCGAACGGCTGCGGTAAAAGCACGCTGTTAAGAATGATTGGCGAGTATGCAACGTGTTTGGTTAACGGCAAGGGGGATAGTTGGTATAAGATGCCAGATCCCTGGGAAAGCAGGCACAATAATGGCCGAATATATATTCCAGGCCCTGCTGGCAAGCTTGAGTTAGAATGGGACGGCTGTCCAACTTTTTATAGGGATTTTACAATTTATAATCCTAGTTTCCCGCATAATAATGAAGTCTACACAGGCCAGACAATCGGTGAATTTATGCGTTCTGCATCCCGCGGCGAAAGTACTTTTCAGCACGTAGAAGATTTGGAGAAAGCACTAAAAACGATTCCAGATGTTAAAAATATCGCAAAAAATATACAATGGAATGACGTTTGGAATGATCAGCTGGTAGCATGGAAAAAGTATATTTTATCAAAATGGCCAGCCCATGGGAAAACCTTCCTGCTTGATGAGCCGGATGCGCATTTGAGCCTCCCAACGCAGGCAGAAATTTGGGAAAAATTAATCGAATTTTCGCGGAAACATGAAGTGCAATTAATCGCCGCTTCGCATAGCCCATTTGTTCTTTTTCGCCCAGAAATTTCGATTATAGAATTCAGGCCAGGCTACGTAGAACAGTGCAAGGAAATTTTTAGCAAACTGGGCAGATAGAAATTATTTAGCTACGCAGGCCCCGTCCCTGCAAACCTGTCCGAGTTTGCAGGCGTACTCCCACTTCTGGCAGAGATTGCTCGGGGCGCAATAATATTCGTTAACACGTATTGCATCCTTACAACTGTCTGCATGTTCAACTGGCTTGCCACCTATTACGTCGGTGCACGTTCCTTTTATCGAACCAACCCAGCCATAATCAGTATCAATGCAGCTTGAGCTTAATGGCTTTCCGCGCAGCAGGCCAAAATGAGTGTCACCCGTAACATTGCTGCCGAGGAAAGATAACCCAACAAAAAGCAAAACAAAAACAACTAATAGGAACTTCCAGCTGCTTCCCGTTTCACGACCTCTGCTGGCCTGTTCTGCACATCCACGCAGTCGTTGTCTATTAACCCATCGCAGTTATTATCCATGCCGTCACAGTACTCAACCGCACCGGGATTTATCTTCGTATTGCGATCATTGCAATCTATGGCTTCGGGATGCAGGCAGCTGACGTAAGCGTAATACCCATAGCCATCGCCATCTTGGTCAATACACCGGGTTACCCATGTGTACGCGCCAGTGCTCGATGTTGCAAAACTGGCAAGAACGACAAACGCAGCTATTAGTGCTATAACTAAACCCTTGGAAATGGCCATTTTATTTGCACAGCCGAACGGATTCAGCTGTGTTTTACCCCACATTATTTTGTTTATTAGTATTAATAAATCTTTTGCTTCAGCAAAAGCTTTAAAACGTTTTCGATTATGGTTAGTGTATGGCAAAAGCACAGCGCGAGTCGGTTTTACCAATAGGTGTTACTAATCGGATTGATTACTTGGTTTCTGGCAGGCTTCAGAAAGCAGCAGAGCCAGTCAGACAAGAAAGGTTGTTGGCGCGGCGCGAGTCGGCTGCGAAAGAGCTGGCCAAAAAAACAGAGCAGGCGGGAACCTTAGCTGAGTGCATAATTGAAATCGATGCAGATTCAAAAGTTGCGGAATTTTTAGGACACGAATACGTTTTGAATTATTTTAAAAATAGAAATCAGCCGGGTTTGGTAGTATATGTAGCTGTTGGCAGTTCTGATTATAGTCCTCAGCCGCATAATGGATTGTATGTAAATGCACACGGCTTGGTACGCGTATGGTGTGGCCAGAGACAAAGCATCGGTACGACAAGGGATTTAGTGCACGCTATCTTGGAAGATAAAAGGCAAGATATGACACCTGAAAGCATACGCCACAGCGTAGCAGATGAAATTAAAAAAGTTGTGAAAGAAATAGAGTCAGATTACAGGCTCGATAGTTTGAAGGAAAGATAACAGATTACAAAGATTTATATAATCCTAACTTTAGTTTATTCTATGGATGTACTTGAGGCCATTAAGACTCGGAGAAGCATCCGCAGGTTCAGGCCACATAGGATTCCGCAGGATGTTTTAGAAAAAATTTTTGATGCTGTTGGTGATGCCCCTTCCGCAGGCAATTTCCAGCCATGGCGCATAATTCTTGTAGCAAATAAAGAGAAAAAAGAAATAATAGCGAAGGCGGCGTTTGACCAGTTTTGGATTGCAGATGCACCATTGGTTTTGGTATTCTGCAGCAATGCCGGCAACATGAAAGCTGATTTCGGCAAGCGAACGGAATTGTACCGAACCCAGAGTGCTTCCGCAGCGATTCAAAATTTGATGCTGGCAGCCCACTCGTTTGGCATTGCATCTTGTTGGATTGGCGACTTTGCTGAGCCGAAAATCCGAAAGGCATTCCAGATTCCGGATGGCACGAGCATTGACGCAATTATCCCATTAGGCTATCCGGCAGAGAAGCCGAAACAAAAGTCAAGGCTAGAAGTCACAGACTATGTTTTTGCTGAAAAGTGGGACGAAAAGGGTAGGTATGCAGTTGTTCCACTGCACGAAACCCTGACAGCACTACATGAGCGGCTAAAAGAGCTGGGCACGCAGCTTAAGAGCAAGGGCAGGCCAAGCGCACGTAAGACAAAATAAAATAGGCATATTGAAGTTCTAAAAGATTAATGAATTCTCCGAACGCACGTAATAAATAAATTAATAAAAACAAAACAGTTAAAGCAAAAAATTATTTATTTACTTGTGCTGGTTTGCAGTACTTAAAGTATCGTGCAGTCTTTAGGCCGTATGTTACCTGCGATGTCCGGTCAACACACGTATAACCTGCTGGGCACCATGTTCCACCGGTACCGCAGACCGCTGAACTGGTTGTGGCTTTCTGAACTGTTACGGCCGCAAAGCCATCAGGTGTGAATCCGCCTGCTGCCGAGCCTAGCGCCAAGGCCAAAAGCACAACTATAAAAACAATTCCAAAACCCAGATAATTTTCGTTTGCCATGCTATTACCTCAGCTGCCCCTGGTTTCCTGCACTATGTGGTTTGCAGTATGAACCTGCTGTCTGGCTTTCGACACAATCATAACCGGCCTGGCATGTCGTCCCGCCAGCGCCGCATTTCTGTCCAACGTTGCCGTAAGCTACGATGGCCTTGGATGCAGGTGCGCAGTATGCGCGGTAGTATGTCTGTTGTTTGCATTCATACCCAAATGGGCACCATGTCCCACCGGTCCCACAGACAGCAGTGCCGATTGAACTTTTCTCAATTTTTACGGTTGCAAGCCCCGAAGATTCTGACAAGCCGAAGCCGACAGCACCTACGAGCACGAGAACTCCCAGTACAGTTGCAGTTAAATAAACACTTGTGTTGGCCATTTTACTTTTCACACCGCCAAATATTATCTGGCCGTATGTTATTACCTCATTCTCTTTATTATTCGTGTATTATTAAAGGTTTTGGTGTCGCGGTTACTAGCCACCAGCTCCACCTCTGAATTTTTGGATGTAAACCTTGACAAATGCTTGGTTGTTTGTTTTATCAGATTCAGTTATATTATTATCTGGGTCGATTGTGGCTCGTATCGTGTACACGGTGCCATTTTCCGAGCCCCAGAAAAATGTGTTGGCTGTTACCGCAGTCCCGTGCTCATGCGGTGGCAGTACGGTGTAATCGGACAACCATGTAAAATTTTGCCCAGTCTGCTTTTCAAAGCGAACAATATACGGCGCATCAAAGCCAGCCCCATCGTTGTAAATCTGAACGGATACTCTGGCCGCGCGGTCTATATCAACTTCAAAGTCATGTGTGTTTATGAATCTTAAGTCGGGCTTGTCAATCTGAATGGCCCGTCCAGTCAGGCCGTAGTGCTGCGAAAGCGCGACAAGAAAACTAATCAGCAGCACGGCCGCGAGAAGAATCCAAGTGCGTTGTTTCTGCTGCGATTTAGTGGCCATGTGTGGTTAAAGTTAACTGGCATATAAAAATCTTTCTAAACAACCTTAACAAGGAAAGTGATTGCCTTGCAATTATCATTTTCGTTGCTTTCTCTGATTGCATTGCCATCGTCCGCGCAGGCCATCAGTGTATGCCATCCAGCCACATCTGCTCCGACCGCAATTCTGGTTTGCAGGGGCTGATAACCATTTGGCGAGCCGTCGTAAAATAATGATGTTTGTCCCGGTGCTAGTGGGTCTGCGCCATAGTCTCCGTAGCTTTGTACGCTGCCATCCGGAAATGTTTCAGTAATTTTAGTTAATGTTATTATTCGTGTCGCGGACCTGCCAATGTTTTTGACTGAATGTGTGAATGCGATTGTTGGTGGGTTAAGTTTTTTGCTATTTGAGCCGGCTGGCACTTCAACCACAAACGGATTAGAGCTTGCAACCGGCCAGATTTTTAAGTCGGACACAATGAGGTTCGGGCTTAACGCAGATGCTCTATTTAGCACAACGCTGCCAGTCAGCAGCGAAGTAGAAGACACCAGGACAGCAACAAAAACCAATGCAGTCAGAATTACCGCGGACTCAAAAGATTTCGATTTAGTGGCCATGGCAGAAATTGCTGATGCATCTTTATAAAGTTTTGCTACGGATGCTTAAATTCTACTATTACAAATTATTTAAAAAAATTAAAAGGCCAGCCCAACTAGCTCCGGTTAAGAACTAATGGGTTGGGTGGCCAGGCCTCCCAACGAGGCAACTTTGGAGGTGCTTGTGGGAGGACCCGCAGGAACCTAGGTTCCCTCAGTTCTCTCTGACTCCTGATCCCTCCTATGCCGGATTGCTCCGCAATCCAGCGAACTGATTTCTCCCACGCCGTATGTCGCAACGACTATGACTGTTGATCACGAAAATAAAAAATAAATAAAGAGCTGCAGCCTAGTGCAGCATCTGTATTCCGAGTTCGCGGTTGAACGCGACTGCTTTCTGGCTCGGCTTTGCATAATCCTGCTTGCCAAGCACGTATGGGGATTTTACGCCCGTAATTATTGTCATCACGCGCAGCTTGCCCTGGAACTTAGGGTCAATTCTTGCGCCCCAAATGACATTTGCAGTTTCGTCCATACTTGCAGTTGTCAGCTCGCCAACCTGTTCTGCCTCGTCGAGTGTCATGTCTGGCCCGCCGGTAATGTGTATCAAAGCGCCGGTCGCACCTTCGTATTTGACGTCAAGCAGTGGATTTGACAACGCCCGGTTAACTGCTTCCTGCACTCGGCTTTCTGTGTCAGATTCGCCGATTCCGATAACTGATAATCCGCCAGCACTCATTATTGCTTTTACATCAGCGAAGTCCAAGTTAATCAAGGACGGAACCGCAATTACTTCAACTATGCCCTTTATCATCGTCGCAATAATCTCGTTCGCGACCGCAAAGGCCTGTTGAATTGGCAGGTTTCCTGCAATGTCAGCAAGTCGGTTGTTATCTATCACAATAACTGTATCAGACGTTTGCCTTAACTGTTTCAGTCCAAATTCAGCCTTGTCCAATCTTGCCTTTTCAATGTTGAATGGCATTGTTACTACGCCGATTACAATTGCGCCCGAATCCTTCGCAACTTGGGCAACAACTGGACCAGCGCCAGTTCCGGTACCGCCGCCCATGCCAGCAGTTACGAAAACCATATCAGCGCCACGTAGTGCTTCCTTGATTTCAGAAATGGTTTCTTTTGCAGCTTCGTGTCCCTTTTCAGGATAACCGCCGCACCCTAATCCGCGGGTTAAATCTTTTCCGATTAATATTTTTTTGTCAGCCTCGCGGTGGTCAAGATGAAGCTTGTCAGTATTAAGTGAAATAACTTCAGCACCCTTTACACCCTTCTTGTAGAGCCAGTCAGTTGCATTTATTCCTGCTCCACCGACACCTATAACTTTTATATTCGCGTGTCCGACAACAAACTCTTCTTCCTGCTTATTTGCAGAACTCTTTAAGGCATCTGCCACAATAAATTCCATGGCCAATCTTTTCCTCCAAATTGCTTAATCCAAGTAGTTTCTCACCACGACCGTTAGTATTTGTACAGTGGACCGAAGCTTACATTGAACGCTGTTCTATTTGTGAAACCCCATATATAAATACTTATGTATGTTTAAGAATATAATTCGCAGTCATGCGGTTTTTTCATGTGAACTCGAGGCACAGTGCAAGTGAAGTGCACTTGAAATGCAAAAGAAATGTCACAGCAGTTCGGTTTTTTGTTTTGCAAAATAGTAGTAAAAATCATCGAAAATGAAAATTTCTTTTGGAAACTTATAGATTTTGAAGCGAGTGCCAGCCAATTCTAAATAGTAATTACTTTTCGTCAGGGCATACTGAAAGCATACTGAAAAGTACTATCTTACCCAGCTCCATTCACCATTTTTATTTCGAAATTGTTTAAATTTTTTGTTAAAATCTTTACTTCCTATTTCCACAAGCAATTTATTTGCACTGTTAAAAAAAGCCCACGTAATCACCTTACGCCCAATCTGTTTTGCATAGTTTTCTGATTTGCCAATCCAACAGCCGTTTTTGAACCGCACTTTTTCAATATAAAAATTTTCACCAAGCCGCATACACTTTACGTTTTCCAGTGGCACTTTCATAATCTGCGTGCGCATAGTAAGTATTTATAGCTTACTAAGTTCATAGAAATTAGTTGTGTATTACGATATATGTTGTTAATGGTTACTCAAAATATTTGTTAAATTATTTATTATGAAAAATGCGCTTCATCCCACGCTCTGAAGAGCGGGGTTTTCGCGCATTTTCCATTCCTTGAACTCGCCTTCTGGGCGAGAGCCCGCAAAACCCCGCACTCAAGCGCGGGGATAGGGCTCGAGCGGCGAGTTCAAGTTATCGTCCTCTTTTATCCAAAGAACCAATTGTTGAGAAAAAACCTATGGTGCCGGAAAGTATTGCGCCTATGCTAAGGCCCCATTTTGACTGGTCGAGATTTGAGCGCTCAAGCCCAACTTCGGCTTCGAGGCCATCTTTAATTGTGCTTTTGACGTGGCCAAAACCTGAATTGTAATCCTGCTCATTTGTTATGTGTTCAAGGCCGTCCAGCCTTTTCTGGCTGGCATCTATCGAAGTATCGATATGCGTTTTGTAGCCATCATATGAATGTATTAAGTCCTGTGCGTTTTTAAGATGTGCATGTGCTTCCTGTATGTCCATGCTGTTGCGGGCTGCCTGTACTTCCCTGTGCGCGTTTTCAAAAAGTGTGTACTGGCCAGCTTTTATGTATGCGCCGATTGCAAGAGCTGCGGTTGCGCCCCAGCAGGCCAGCGCAAGAACATCTGTTAAAAAAATCTTGCCGCCATTCGCACGTTGCAGGCGCAAATATTTCACTTGATTGCGCGCCATCTGCGCCGCCCGTAATCCAAACATTAAAGTCATTTTAATTGCCACCGCCTGCTGCTTCAGCGTTTAAATTTCTGCGGTTTCTTCTGCGATTTTCTCTTAGTTCTCTAACTCTTTGTTTATACGCATACGAAATTACAGAACTAAATAACGTAGAAATTATTGAGCCAACAGCACCCCATCCAACCATATTTGACGCGCTGTCTATTTCGTCAGCAACCTGCGGTTTTAAGTTATTGGTAACTGACTCTGATATGGTGGTTGAAGCTGCACTATACTTATCTGTTCCGGGCTCAATGCCGCCCGCAATGAAGC
Source organism: Candidatus Woesearchaeota archaeon (assembly GCA_023245115.1). Classification (GTDB taxonomy): domain Archaea; phylum Nanobdellota; class Nanobdellia; order UBA10117; family UBA10117; genus JACOYC01. The sequence goes on along the minus strand of JAHFKX010000017.1, from coordinate 1,661 downwards.
CGTCAATTTTTCTTTCAAGCGCATCAATCGCAAGGTCTGTGTGTTTATGATAGCCATCGTATTTGTCAATTAATGCCTGCGCATTATCCAAGTGGGTTTTTGATTCATTTAAGTCCACGCTGTTGCCTGCTGCTGTTAGTTCTTTATCAGCCTGCCCAAGGTTGAAGTAATGCCATGTTTGCATTGCAGTCCACACATATATTGAGGCAGTAGCAACCCACAGGCCAGCTACAAATGCTCCGCCCAAAACCTCAGCAGTGCTAACCCTGCCGCGATTCGCATACAGAAAGCGCGCGTAGTTGATTGCCTGCCTTGTCGCTAATATTTGCTGTAACATTATATTACCAGCCTCTTGTTTTTATTTCTTCTTGCCTGTTTTCTTTCTTTACCTTTACTCAAGTATCTCCGTACCATCTCAATCCCGCAGCCAATAGTAATGCTACTAAACAGGACAATGCCCACATCGATGAGCGAAATATCATGCGTTTGTGTTGCCGTAGTTTTATTCACACTAGTTGCATTTTGTTTTTGTTGTGTTGTGTCTATTTTCGGCGTTTCTGTTTTTAGCGTTTCCGTTTTTGGCTTTTCCTGAACTTTGTAGTTGATTATTTTTGATATTGGGTAAGGCGATCCCAGCGAGCCATCCGTGCTAGCTCCTTTGTAATTTTCGAATTTCATTGTATCTCCAACATCAAGCTGTTTGTTTATCTGGCTGGCATTATACCCGCCCTCCCGGCCGATGCTGTACCAATATTTATCTGTGCCATCTGGATCTTCCATTTTCAGAAGCAAATGGTCATCGGGAGTTCCGAATGCGTGGTCGCGGCCAAAGTCATACCGTTTTTCAATAATTTTGGTACGGCCATCGTTGTCAACGCATCCAGCTATCGAAACTCCGGCTAGCAAAATCGCAAGTGTAACCGCAATAGGCTTAACAAATTTGCGCAAAATTGGGTGGCGTTCCCCAAAACTCGGCACTGTTTCATACTCGGTTAGCGGGATTGGAATTGTGTTACTTATTCCATCGCCGGCAAAGCCCATTGGAAAGCCTTGATAGTAGTCCATGGCCATTCTCGCTTCCAGCGGGCCCATTATCAGCGCGCCAGGCTCTGTTATCTCAATTATTTTTCCGGTGTCTAAATCGTGAAACGCAGGGGCAGCGCCCATAATATCCCGTAATACGTTGTGCGGCGTAAAAACAAGTGTTTTTCCTGCATCCATAAGCGCATTTTCAATTCCCATTATCACAGCCCCTCATTTTTATTTTTCCTGGGCGGGGGATGTAATCTTCGTCGCATTCTCTGTTCGCGCACATAATCTGGGAGGTCAATGGAGGCAATGACAGTAAATATGCCAAAGATAACAGTAGCACCAGCTAGTGCGAATGCTATGCCAATTTTGTTTGATTTTTCTGAGCTTATTGCATCATCGCGGTTCTTTTTGGCGATATATTGCGGGTAGGCACTTGCGTTTTTTATCCAATCTATTTTTGTTACTTTGTAAGGTATTTTTCTTGAGCAGTCATTGCCAGTATTTTTATCGTAATCAAATGCAATCACGCCGCCCATTTCCATGCTTTTGTCGATTTTAGTCATGTTCACGCCGACTACTGGGTCACTGCTCGTACTAATCCAAAACCAGCTGCAGCCAGTTGCCGTATC
>JAHFKX010000076.1 GCA_023245115.1 Candidatus Woesearchaeota archaeon | reverse complement strand
TGTTACGGGTGGGGTCGAGTGGCGCAATTGTAGTTGATGTTAGCGGTGTTAGCGGCGTTCTTTCGCGCGGCCAAACAAAAAATATAAACGGATTAGAAATTACGAACCAAGATTCGTTTTACGATTCTAGTAATTTGTTCGATAATTTTGCGGATTTAGTTGTTGGTGCAAAAACGTTGATACGTGCAACTGCGGGCCAGCCGTACCCTGGCCAAAATTATTCTGGCTGGGTGTGGAATATTGGCGGGCTAGCTTCAGGTACTGGCACGTTAACTTCATCTACATCGGAATTTTCTGGCCCGTATATCGGAATAGAAAATAATTTCGAGTACAACAGTGAGGATTCGCAGCTCGGATCTGGTAGCTGTATTTACCTGCCAGAAAATTATACAAAAATTTGTTTCGACAAGCTAATAGATAAGGAATATACTTCATTGGTAATTGGCGTGGAGACTGCCGATTTGAGCGCAGCCGGCGGAGGAAGTTCTGAAACCACGACGCATTTTGAGGCTTCGGGCGATGGTCTGCGTGTTAACGGTGTAAGAACAAAAGAGGTATGGGTAACAGGCAACAATCAAATCTACTACGAAAAAAATGGCGTGAAATCTGCTGGCTCTGGCGCAGACATTGGAGCAATTGAAGATTTGAAAATAACACAGGCCGGCAATGTGTTTACAATTGCATCGCCAAGGCCTGCTGATGAGTTAATGTTTTCATTTTCTGGCTCGAGTTTAAGCACTGCAACCTGGAACGAGATAAATCTTATTGATAGGGATGGAAAATTAATAACGAGGCAAGGTGTAATAGTAAAAGCAGGAAACAGGCTTAAGTTGTTAGTGCCAGATAATTGGGTGAAAGCTATAGTTAATATTACTTCGAGTAGTAATTAAAGTGCCTCCGACAGGATTTTCAAAACTAAAACTCGCGAAGCGAGTTTTGCGTTGATTGAACCTGTAACCTTCCGTTTACAAAACGGACGCTCTGCCGGATTGAGCTACAGAGGCACAGATAAAAGTGTATTTTTGTGTTTTAAAAATCTTCAGTATGACTTTGCGACGTAAACTATAACCTTTGCAGGCTTGCCGCAGGCCACGCATTTGCCGGTAGCCTTTTCGTTTTTCCCATACAAAGTGCCGCGTACTTTGCCGCCATCTGTCTCTGCTTGTACCTTATCCGCGCAGGCTTGCCCTTCAATTTCAACTGAACATAGATTTACTTTTGCGAAGCCCCTGTTGCCGGACAGTATTGTTTTAAGTTTGTCGAATGATTCTGCGTCTCTTATATTCGTATCAAAAAATAATTCTGCCTTTTTAGTTATGCTTTTTAGCAGGCCCGCTGCAGCTTTTTCTATTTCTTTCTCGAGGCTTTTCTCTGAAACCGTAATTTTTTTTCTGTCATCACGCCGCACCAAAGTTACTTTTTTTGCTCGTATTTCTCTCGGACCGATTTCTAATCTTATTGGCACGCCTAGCATTTCCCATTCGTTGAATTTCCAGCCGGCCGTGTTTTCTGAACTATCGTATTTTACCCGAAATTTTTCTGATAATATTTTTTCCAATTCTTTGCACTTTTTATCAACTGCTTTTTTATCTTTGTCAAAGAATACTGGTAATATTACTATTTGAGTCGGTGCGATCTCGAATGGTAATACCAGTCCGTTATTGTCTCCGTGAATTCCTACTAGCGCTGCCATGATGCGCCAAATGCCTGGGCCGAATGTGGTTTGCCAGCCGAACTGTTTTTGTTCCTTTTCGTCCAAAAATGCTATGTCATATGCCTTTGCAAATTTTTGTCCTAAGTCGTGTGTGCTTGCTATTTGGTTTACTTTTCCGTCCGGCATCAGTGTGTCGGCCGCAAATGTGTCAACTGCCCCTGCGAACTTATCCCATTCCGGCCTTTTGAAAAAAAAGAACGGAATACCGAGTTTTTTGCGTACGATTGCCTCGCAGGTTTTCATGTCTTTTGTGACTTGTTTCAAAACGCCTTCATGGTTTTTATAAACTGCATGAGTTTCAAAAAACATAAACTCCCGCCCGCGTAAAAATGGGCGCGTTGTTGATTCTGCCCGATAGACTGAGATTCGCGATTGGTATTTTTTGAAAGGCAAGTCTTTCCAGCTTCGTATCCATAAACTATACATCGGATATATCTGTGACTCTCCGGTAGGCCGCATGTATAGTGGTTCGTCGAGCTTTGAATCACCCATTCGTTCTACCCAAAAGAGCTCTGGTGAGAACTGTACGTGTTCCTTTTCCTTTTCGATGTTTTTCTTTGGCACGAGGACTGGCAGGAGAATTGGCTCATAACCGTCTGATTCTACATCGGCTTCAATCCACTGTTCATAAGTGCGCATGATTTTGACTGCCCATGGCCTGTGGGCTACAAAGCCTTGTACGCCATAGCGCACATCGGCGAGCTTTGCACCGCTCTCTGATACTATCTCTGTGAACCATTCCGAAAAGTCTTTTTCTTTTTTATTTTTTAGGGCCATTGTGTTATGAAAAAATGGCGAAAACCCCGCGCTTTAGCGCGTGGGATGAAGCCATTTTTCCATTCCTTGAACTCGCCGCTCGGCGCTATTCCCCGCACTTAAGTGCAGGGTTTTTTATGCGCCTCGCCTTAAAAGGCGAGTTCAAGTTATTCACATTTTCTTTATTTATATACTTTGTCACCATACCTAACAGCATAATATATTCTATTTAATGCAGACGAGTATAAGCTAGAGAAATGTTTTTGCATTTCTTTTAGTCCACGCCCATCGGCGTAGGAAAAGCTGGCCCGGATAATCTTGGCCAGCCGCAAACTTTCTGAGGAATTTAATTCGCAATCGAAATTTAGACCTGCCAATTCCAACAGTTTTAGCTCCTCGGAAATTATTTTTTCAACGTTTATATGTGCCGTGATTATGCCGTGCTGTTCTGCAACATTACAAAGGCTTTCTAAAAGCCTAGACGCTAATACTATTCGTGCTTTTACCATCTTTCACCTACGAACATTTCTAAAATTAATTTGCCAAACTCTGTAAGTTTAACGCAGCCAGTGTTGTCAATCAAATCAAGTTTTTTCAGAACACGCGCATTAAACTTCAGCGTTGAAAGCGCAATTTTTTCCTTAGCACTTAGTTCTATTAAGAGTGAAGTCAAAGATTTATTCGAACGAGCTGAAATGTAATTCAAAATTAATGATTGATTGTGATTAATCGCTCTATCCAGCAGTTTCTTCCAAATGCCAAGCCCTGCCGTGGTTGGCAGGCAATCAACTCGCTTTTCATTGTAAGTTTAAGCTGTATGCTTTAGTATATAAGTCTTTTGGGCAAGCATATCTGTCCATTTAATTATGTGTTAAGTATGCTGTGGACTGCAAAAGCTTTAAAATTTTCATTTTTGTTTCTAGTTATGGTTGTTGGATTTAGCGAGGCCCGCCAGTTATCACTAGAAATGCTTATTGCTGCGAATACAGCGCTCGGAGATTCCGGTAAAACGCTGTGGGATATGAATAATAGCTATAGGCGATGGTTGGGTGCAAGCATAATTGGGCATCTCAAAAGCGATAGCCTGAGATGTGGGGAAATTGTTGGCTTATCGCAATTGGCAAAACGATACTATCGTGACTGGGCGTATAGGTCTGATTTTAAAATATTAGCAGGTTACGGCATGCTGCTCGAATACAAACAATCTAGATATTTTGCAATAATTAGGAAAATAGATGCACTAGTTTCTAAGAAAGGCAATAACGTATACAATCTGTCGCGATATGCAGTTTGCAATCTGGCAGGCATATTGGCTTCGTCATTTAAAAAGTTTGAAAAAGAAATATCTCTGTATTATGCCCAGCGCGGTTTGGAACCAGTTTTTTTAAAAGTGCAGGCTCTGCGCCAGCCTGCAGGTGATAAAATACTTCAGGCATATAAATCGTTGCTTATTCCGGAATTTCCTGATTTTTTGCCAAGCAGTTCTGAAGTAGCAAATAAAGCAGGCTTTAAGAGAGATTTCGCAAGATATTGGTGCCCGAGGCTTGGGCTGGCTACGAGCAAAGAGCGGCGCGCGAATAGCTGTAAATTAGCAAGAGGCATACTTGAATTTGAGGTTGAGTTGCGCAAGAGTGGTGAGCACATTTCTATGTTGTCTTGCGAACAGCTAAAACAACATGGTATTAATGCGTCAAGACAAACAATAGAACGGATGGTTGAAGTTTTGTCTGGCAAAGGGTACTTTCCTTCGCGGGCAGAGATGATAGTCTCTGGTAAGATTAAAGCAAGAAGTAGTACTGTCGTATTATCTAGATGGGTATTAAAGCAACGCCTAGCACGCCTTGATAATTCGGGGCGGGCTATGTCAAAGGAAGCGTCTCGCCTTAGGCTTATGCTTGCCGAGCCCAATAATTTAATTATAAGACCTGTTAACTAGAACTCATAAATCAATTTAAATATGGCTATGCACACGGACGTATGCTGAAGATAGCTATTTTGTCTGACACCCACTTAGGGTTTGCATGGGGCGAGGAGCGGCAGGAGGATTCCTTTAATAATCTCGAGCAGGCCTTCTTGCTGGCCGCGAA
>JAHFKX010000075.1 GCA_023245115.1 Candidatus Woesearchaeota archaeon | reverse complement strand
CAAGTTCTTGGAAGCGAAGAAAAAATTAACTGATGTGATGGTCTCCCACGGGCTGTCCGGCATGGACATCATCAAGCAGATCCAGAAGGAAATCTGGCTGCTTGACATCGATGAGAAGCTGAAGATAAAACTCACAAAGGCCTGCGGGGATTACGAGTTCAGGCTTGTGGAAGGCTCGAATGAGTTTATACAATTGTCGGGCTTGCTGGCCGAGATGGGAATGATTGGTGTACAGAAATGAAACTAACCAAGCAACGCGTAAATGGGATTTCCGCGGGCTTCACCAAGCTTCGCTTGACAAAGTATCCGCAAAGCTGTTTTGTAATTGAATCTGCCGGCAAGAAGATTATGATTGACCCCGGAATATTTTTCGCCGAAAAGTTCAAGGCCGCGGATTTTCTGGATGTTACTGCGGTTTTGTTTACTCACCAGCACATAGACCATCTTGATATCGCATCTGTAAAACTATTTGCGGCAAATAAAATTCCAATTTATGGAAACGCAGATGTTGCCGCAAAACTTTCTGCTGAAAATGTAAAAGTAAATGAAGTTTCTGGCAGGAAGAAATTTTTTGTAGCTGGCTTTGAAATTGAGCCGGTGGACTTGCCGCATTGCCAGCTTCGACAATGTAAGGTTTGCAAAAATAAAATTTGGAATCAACCTTCCTGCAAAGACCATCAAAATCAAGTAGAAACATTAGACGGTCCACAAAATACGGGATTTTTAGTTGATGGTGTTTTTTTCCATCCGGGCGACGGCGTTGAGATAGAAAATGTTATAGCAAAAAACGCTGGCGTTCCAATAGTTGGGCCAACGATTACATATGCAGACGCTTGGTTATTTGCTGAGCAGATTAAAGCAAAAACTGTAATTCCAATGCACTACGATCATCTGGGATTTTTGAATCGCGATCCAAATGAATTTGCAAAGCTCGTACCAAAAGGCATTGACGTTAGAATATTAGAAAATGGAGAATCGACAGAACTATGACAGAACTTCTTTACCTGAAAGATTCTTATCTGCAGGACTTCCAAGCTATTGTGAAAAGTGCAGAAGGCAAAGTAATTGTTTTAGATAGGACTGCGTTTTACCCAGAAGGTGGTGGCCAGCCAGATGATCGTGGCAGGCTGGTTTGCAACGGAGAAAATTATCAAGTGCTCATGGTAAAAAAACTTGGCGGGGAAGTCGTGCACGAAGTCGATAAAATTGGTTTGAAAGCCGGCGATAAAGTTTTCGGCTACATTGACTGGCCGCGCAGATATAAATTAATGAGAACGCACACGGCAAGCCACGTTTTATCCGCAGTAATTCACAGCGAAACTGGCGCGCTAATTACTGGCAACCAGTTGAAATTGGAAAAATCGCACGTAGATTTTTCAGGAACCGTTGAAGTCAAAGATAGGTACAAGGATTTTGAAAATAAAACAAATGAAATTCTCGCTCGCGGAATCATAGTTGAGACAAAATTCCTGCCGTACGCGGAGGCAATGAAAATCCCATCGGTTGTTAAGCTGGCAAATGTTCTGCCGCCAAGCATTCCGGAAATCCGAATTGTAAAAATAGGTGATGTGGACGTGCAGGCCGACGGCGGCACACAAGTCAAAAACACAAAAGAGTGCGGGCAAATTGAAATCACAGAGTTCGAGAACAAAGGAAAAGACAGAAAGAGGCTGTATTTTATTCTTAGAAATGGCTGAACCAAAAGTTTTGTCAGAACGCGTTGAGTATGAAAATGATTGGATAAAAGTTATAGCTAGTAAAATACAATTTGATGATAACAAAACAACGGACTGGACATATTTAGAATTGAATAATGCAGTCATCTTGGTCGCAGTTGACGCGGATAAAAATGTTTATTTGGCAAAAGAATGGCGCCTGCCGTTCCAAAAGTATCTGACTGAATTGCCAATCGGCGGGTGCACGGCGAAAAGCGAGGAAGGCATAATGAAGCAGGCACATGAAGAGTTGATGGAAGAGATTGGTTTTGACTGTAAAAAATTAGTCAGGCTGTGTCCGCCGTTAGTGTCTGGCCGGATGAGGTTAATGCAGCATATATTTTTAGCGACTGAATTGTTCCCTTCAAAGAGAAAGGGCGATGATTACGAATACATAGAAGTTGTAAAGATGCCATTGGATGAGGCAATTAAATTTTTTACGGCTCGAGAAGAAACAACGTCAGCAACTTTAGCTGGCCTTTTTTTGGCCAGGGAGAAATTGAAATGACAAGATTTGGAATAGTTGAAAGGCCGAGTTACTTTGGAAAAAAACGGGATGAAATATTTATCACGTATGACACGGTTTACGGTTCTGGGAATTGGAAAATAGGGCACGTAATTGGCGAAAATTTGCGCTGGGCCGATGGAGCATTGCATGGGGAATGTTTTTTGCTGGATTTCTTGCCAGCCTGTGGGCAATATCAGCAATCTTATTTTGCTTATTTCGTTCAGCACATGGATGAGGCGAGATGGATAGCCAAAAATTTCAAAGATATTTTTGACAATGATGAGTGCAACGTGAACGCCGGCCTTGATTACACAAACCAAACCCGCGGCATAGGAACGCATATACAAGACATTGCAATAAGAAATGTTTTGAAAGAACTGGGCTTGGAATTTGAAGGCGAAGGTTTGCTGCAAATCAGGACGGGTAAGGGCGGATCAGGTGAGAAGTGGAGCCCGCTCAACATACCATTCCATAAGCCAGAATGGATTATGCGGCCAACCCTGGAAGGCTGGTGGAGCAAGGGCGCAGAAGATAGTGTTGAAAAGTGGTATCAGTCAAATAAAGTTCTTCTGGTAAGAAAATGAATGAATCGTGGACAAAAAAATATTCTCCCTGCAAGTTAGCTGAGATAGCAGGCCAGCCAGATGCGGTGCTAGCCGTCTGCAGGTTTGTGGATTTGTTTGCCAGCTCAAGAAAAAAAGCGATGCTGTTGTTCGGGCCTGCTGGTGTCGGCAAAACCTGTTTAGTAAAAGCACTTGCAGAAGAAAATAATTACGAATTGGTTGAGATGAACGCCTCTCAGTTTCGGGATGCTGGCTCAGTGAAAGCAGTTCTTGGGCCGGCTGCCAAACAGGCATCCCTGTTTGGAACAAAAAAAATTATTTTAGTGGATGATGTGGACTCGATGAGCGGGCAGAAGGACAGGGGCGGGCCTGCCGAGATTGTTGAAGTAATTGCGGAAACAAAATTTCCGATTATTCTGACTGCAACCGACGCTTACGAAGACAAATTGCGGGCTTTGCGGCAGGTTGTTAACTTAATTGAACTAAAGCCAATTGATTCTGCAGCGATTGTAAATAAATTAAAAACTATTTGTGCCGCTGAAAATATAAACTGCGAAGAAATCGCTTTAAAGAAACTCGCGGCGTTTGCGGACGGCGACTTGCGCGCCGCAATTAATGACTTGCAAATGCTTACCGAAGGGAAAAATGAAATAAAAAACGAAGATATTGAGTTATTCGGCAGAGAACGCGAGTCAGATAAAGTCGAAGTGCTGCGAGCAGTATTTAATTCAAAAAGTTTGGATTTAATATTTGATAAGTTCGATCATTTGGATTTAGATCTAAAAGACTTTTTGTTGTGGCTGGACGACGGAATTACAAAAGAATACTCCTATTTGCAGGAGTTTGCTTATTCTTATGAAAATTTGGGGGATGCAGATATATTCCTGCACAGAATTATGAGATGGCAGCACTGGCGCTTCTTTGTTTACGCAAAACTTTTGGCGCTGGCCGGCGTAAATAAGGCGCGCATCTCTGCCAACAAGAAATTTGTTTCTTACGGAACGTATGGCAAGCCAGATTTATTATTAAAAATCTGGTCAATGGCTGCTAAAAGAAAAAAGATGCAGGGTATTGCCGAGCAGTCCTCAAACAAGATGCATACTTCCGCAAGAAGGATACAGCAGGCGTTCTGGAAATACTATGAATTTATTGGGGAGAAGAATAAGAAATATGCTGATGGGATTGCTGGGGAGTTGGGGCTAGAACTCTAACTTTTATAAATATTATCGTGATGGTCAAAATCTGCGAATAAAATGAAGTTTTTTGTTTTGTCCACCTTAAATATCAAGACAAACGACCCGTCAATGTGAACACGTTTGTAATCTGATAGGCTGTGCTGGAGGTTTTTGTATCTGTCAATTGTTTTGCTGTCGTTGTTTATAATTTCCTTTATTTTTTTGTTTATTACTTCAACTTTCTTTCTGTCTTTTGTCAGAAGTTTTCTGATTATGAGCTTGAGCTCATCGCTTAAGTCAAAATCAAACATTATGCTGTCCCGCAAAGCGCGTCAAGTTCCGTAGCAGACATTTTCCTATTGCCGTATTTCTGGAGATGCCGTTTTTCGATTTCTATTAGCTTTTTGATGTAGTCGTCTGTTGCTTCCCTATCTATGAATTCATCTCCGAACAGTTCGGCAAATTTTTCCATTGCTTCAGATTTGTCTTTTAGGCCGAATTTTTCCTTTACCACGCCAAGCACGCGGCTGGCATAGTCCGAAACCCGCAGGTTCATTGTTACAGTTGTCATATTAGTTAACCTAAGTTAAAGTTAGTTAAACTAA
>JAHFKX010000074.1 GCA_023245115.1 Candidatus Woesearchaeota archaeon | reverse complement strand
CCGAGAGCTTGCGCAGGTATAAACTTATAAATTATTGTTTGCTTTGATAAATATGAAAATAATCCACTTCAACAAAAAAGATGGCATAGCCCAAATCCGAGTTGATACGCTCGATGACCTCTGGCACCTTTCTAAAATAATTGAAGTTTCAGACAGTATTGGCGGCGAGATAAAAAGAAAAGTGAAACTGAGCGGGGAAGGCGAGCGGGCCAAGGTTGCTGTCAAGCAATACTACGCCAAAATCAAAGTAAATAAAATCAAATTAGAATCCGCTGTCCTGAAAGTTTCCGGCGAAATTCTGGAAGGCTCGGAGGAATTGCAAATCGGCGCCGCACACACGCTGGACATTTTCACAGGTGACACAATTAAAATTGAAAAATCTTGGAAGGAGTACCAGCTCCGCAGATTAGAAGAAGCAGAAAAAGCTTCCAAAGCCCCGAAAGCACTCGTTGTTGTTCTTGATGACGAGCAAGCCCACATTGCGGCACTCACGGCCAGCGGCTTTCAATACCTTGCAGGCTTTGAATTAAGATTAGCAAAAAAAAGATTCGTGGAAAAAGTTGACAACGGATTAGGAAAAGTTGTTGCGGAAATTTTACGGATTAATTCAGAATCAAACCCCGAAGTTATTGTTGTCGCATCGCCGATTTTCTGGAAGGAGAACATGCTAGAAGCACTGAAAGAAAAAGATACAAAAATAATTAAAAAAATAAAACTGGAGGGCGTTTCAACCGGAACAAAACGTGCACTGAATGAGTTAATCAACCGCGGTGTTTTGGAAAAAGTTTTGAAATCCTCGCAACTGCAGAAAGAATTTGAACTTGTTGAAGAGCTGCTCGTAGCGATTGCGACAAAAGGGCTTGCTGTCTACGGAAAAGATGTGTTGCCTGCGGTTGAGGCCAGCGCAGTGAAAATTTTATTATTTACTGATGAAATTATCGAGAAAGCCCGCGAGAAAGAAAAGTTTGCAGATTTTGAGAAACTAATTGATAAAGTCGAAGAACAGGGCGGGGAGGTCCATATTATTTCTGCTGACAATGAGGCCGGAGAAAAATTAAAGGGGTTGGGCGGGATTGCGGCGCTTCTGCGATATAAATTTACATAACTACAGAATCCGCAAAAGCAAGTTCGCAATGCTTTTGCGTTATGCTGAGGTTCAAACTTAGTTAGTTTTATCGTAGTATTTCAGCATGTCATCAATTTCTTCTTTCGAATATTTTCCTGTTTGCAGCGCGGCCTGCATCCTCTGATGGTAAATTTTCAAAGCAGATTCCAAAGGCATTGCTTTAAACCCTAATTTTTGGATTTTTGAATTGTCTCCGGCATAATTTCCGAAATCATAACTCCTTGGCGGTTTTGTCCCGATAATTTTTGCCTTTGAGTTCGTAATTTTCAAAATCAGATTTACCGCATCTATGATCCGGACTGGCTGGCTAGACACCGCGTTGAAGTCATCGAAAAATCCCTTGCCAGACTTCGACAAGAGTTCGGCCATACCCATAAGCGCGGGTATCAGGTCGTCAATAAAAACAGGATCAAGTGTTCTTTCAGGATCTTCAACCACTAAATCAATGTTACTAATCGCCTTGTACATAAAAGTTGGAATTGCCCGATCCAGCAAATCGCGTTCAGAGCCAAATATCGTACTGAACCGCACAACAGCAGCACGCAGGCCATAATTCCTGCAAAAGTCATTTAGAATCATCTCGGAAACATATTTTGTCAGGCTGTAAATGTTCGTGGGATTTTTCTCATCTCCTTCCTTGACTGGAAGTTTTTTCGGCTGGCCGTACACTGTCTTTGAAGAGCCGAACAATACCCAGGCATTATTTTCCAGCGCAGCGTTCAAAACATTTGACAGGCCCATGACATTATGCTCAATCGCATCAAACGGTTTTCTGAAACCCAAAATAACGCGCTGCATCGCAGCAAAGTGAATAATGCCGTCAACACCCTTTGCTTTTTGTTTCAATTTTTCCACATCAAGAATGTTTTCCCCGGCCTTTAAGTCATACACAATAACTTCATGGCCTTTCGCTTTCAAAGCGTCAGCAAGGTGCGAGCCGATAAACCCAAGCCCGCCGGTAATTAATATCCGCATATTACAACTTCCGCCCCTCTCCTGTTTCCTGCCTGAAAATATCGTTAACTAATTTTGTTGCTTTCAGCATGTGCGGCGTGTGCTTCAGGCGAGTTTCTATGAAATGAATAAACCCATCGGTGTCCTTTGGCAGGCAGGTGCCGCCGTATGGCTTGCCACCATAAACGCCATAGTGGCCGATTCTGCGGTCAAGCGCAACGGCCTCCGAAATCTTTTTTGAATCCGCACCAACAATCTGCGCAACCTTATGCATCTCATTGAAAAAAGAAATTTTGTTCGCCAAAAAAATATTTGACGCATATTTTATCATTTCAGATGTTGTACTGTCCGTAATTATTTTCGGGCACTCAAACTCTTTATACACTTCCTGAACAATTTTCATTGCATCTTCATGGCTACCGCCAATTATTATTCGGTCAGGGTTAAGAAAATCTGAAACGGGTGTTTTTTCGCGGAAAAATTCAGGGTTGTGGACAAACTTAAACTTAGGGTATTTTTCCTGGAAATTTTTAGTGGTTGTCGGCGGTATTGTAGATCGTATCACTATTATGCCGCCAGCAAGCCTCTGATTTGCATCCTCTAAGAACTTTTCTATGAAACTCAAATCTATGCCATTTTCATTTGTCGGCGTTGGCAGGCAAACAAAAATTAAGTCTGCCTCCTTGAGCTCCTCAACAGAATAAACCTGTTTTATTTTTGCCAGCTCAGACAGGACTGGCAGCTCGCGCAGCACATTTATGCTGTAGTGAACTGTATTTTTATATGGGTCATATGCTAATATATCATGATGGTCCTTAAGGCCTAGCCCTGTGGCTGCACCGACATAGCCCCACCCAACTACTGCAATCTTCATTTCACACCCCAACTATTATCTATTAGAGAAGCGAAACTATTTTATACCTTTCTAAAGGCTCTGCCCTATGCAAGCAACGATAATCTGCCCATCTTATAATTCCAAAAAAGTAATTGGACGGGCTTTGCAGTCCTGGGCCGAGCAGGACTACCCGCGCGATAAATATGAAATTCTCATAGTTGATAATTTTTCTACAGATGGTACAAAAGACATTGTTGAGGAATTCGCCAGAAAATATCCTAACATTAAGTATGTTTCAGATAGGTCATAAGCACCGGATTGAAATTCCTTGACGAACATGCTGAAATTGATATCGTTGGTGGGCCACAGATAAATTCGCCCGATGACAAGTTCTTCGCCCGCGCTGGCGGGGCCGCAATGACTTCTTTCTTTGGAACTTTTACGATGTCATCACGCTACAAAAAAACAAAGCCAAATCTGGATGCCGACGAATTTAGTTTAACAACTGCAAATGTATTTATCCGAAAAAAAATCTTTGAAAAAATTTCCCCGTTTAACACAAACATTTATCCGGGCGAGGACCCAGAACTCTTTTCTCGGGCCAAAATAACAGGTTTAAAACTTGCCTTCCTGCCAGACATTGCTGTCCAGCATGGCCGGCGCGCAACTTTGAAGGCGTTCTGCAAGCAGTTCTTCATTTACGGCCGCACACGTGTAATAAAAGAACAAATGGTCCCTACTTCGTTTCCGAAGAACATGCTGTTTGCATTGCCATCTATGTTTTTAGTCGGGCTTTTGGCGTTGTCACCGCTCTCATGGTTTAGCAATTATTTCCTGCTACCTTTTGGCCTGTATGCCTTAACTGCTGTCGCATTCTCATTTGAAGCCGCGGTTTACAGCAGAATCCCGCTGGCCCTGCCGATTCTTCCCTTCCTATTCCTGTTTATCCACATCTCATACGGAGCAGGTTATTTAGTCGGCCTGACTAAGAAAAAACAGAAGTTCGACGCGCACGACGTAATTAAAGGCGATAAATAATTAGCTGAACAGCAGGTCAGATTTTGTAATTATTCCAGCGAGCTTGCCATGCTTAGTTACTAAAACGCAATCGCTTGATTTCAGAAGTTTTACTATTACGGATAGAGGCATATCTTCCGGCACCTGTGGCGGCGCCTCGGCCATTATCTCTGAAACTTTTGTCCCGCGGTTTAGTTTACCAACGTTTTCTATTATTGATAGCTCTGTTAATCTGCCAACAACTACGTCTCTATCAATAACCGGAATTTGTGATATTGACTTTTCCTTCATTAATTTTATTCTTTCTGTAGCCAAGTCATTAATGTTTATAGTTATAATTTTTTTTGTCATTATATCTCTTGCCATCTTTTCTTCCTTGTGCTCCAGCTTTTCAAGGGCCTCGAATAATTTTACTGCGGTATGATGGGCAACATCATTTAAACTACTATTTTCTATTTTAGCAATCAATGACTGCGATACCTGCGCGGCTTTTGCCAGCTGGTGTTGTGTCAGGCCGAGCAGCTTTCTTCGCCTTTGAATTTGCTTTAATTCATATTCCATTAGGAATATTTTTGTCAATAATTATTATTAAGCCTTTCTATTTCAATGTAGCAAGGTGAAACAAATGAGTTTGAAAA
>JAHFKX010000073.1 GCA_023245115.1 Candidatus Woesearchaeota archaeon | reverse complement strand
TGTCGGCTGTTTTATATATGTTATATATTATATATATGATTGTTCATATATCATATATATAACCCCTATATTTCATCTCGACATTCTAAAAAATAAATTTAATAAAACTAAATTCATAAAAAAGAAAATATAAAAGTTCCAATAGAAATCATAGCGTCTGTGTAAGGCAAAAGCTTAAATAGAGGTATGTTTCAAATGGAGTAATTGGAGGTAACGCATAAATGCGTTTCTGCGAGACCTCTGAATAAATTTAAGGATTATATGGCAGGCCAACTCGGGCTTACAGATTTCTTTGAACAATTTCTTAAGAAAGAGCCATTGTTCGTTGAAAAAAAAGTCTTACAAACAAATTACGATCCACAGGCCATACTACATAGGCAACAGCAAATTCAGCAGCTCGCATCCATACTCGCGGTTGCACTTAGAAAGGAAAAGCCATCCAATATTTTTATTTTTGGCAAAACCGGTACTGGAAAAACAGTTGTTGCCCGTTATGTGCTTGCAAAGCTGAATGAGTCTGCAGTTGCTAAAAATATTCCACTTAAACCCATTTACATAAACTGCAAACAAAAAAAAGTTGCAGATACGGAATATAGGATAATCGCCGAGATTACGAAGAACTTGGGCAAAGATGTGCCCGCCACCGGCCTGCCGACAAGCGAAGTATATAATATTTTTCTTTCAGCACTCGATTCCCAAGAACAAATAGTTATTTTAATTTTGGATGAAATTGACAGGCTTGTTAATAAAACTGGTGACGAAATTCTCTATAACTTAACGCGATTGAACGCAAATCTGAGTAAATCACAACTCGCAATCATGGGCATCTCAAACGATGTTAGGTTCATAGAAAACTTAGATTCGCGGGTTAAATCGAGCCTTGGTGAAGAAAATATCGTGTTTCCTGCTTATGATGCAGTCCAACTCGTGGAAATCCTGCGAGATAGGGCAAAGCTTGCGTTCAGGACAAATGCACTTGGCGATGGTGTGTTAGAAAAATGTGCCGCTTATGCTGCACGTGAACATGGAGATGCAAGGCGCGCAATAGATTTGCTCAGGGTTGCTGGCGAGGTTGCTGAACGCGAAGGTTCTGATGTTGTCAAAGCAGAGCACATAGATAAGGCAGAAGAGCGAATAGAAAAAGACACCGTGTTAGAAATTACAACAACACAGCCAAAACAATCACAAGCCGTATTTTATGCGACATTACTTATGCCGACAGATGGGAAAAAAATAGAAACTGGCAATGTTTATGAGAAATACAAAGAAATTTGTGCAGCATCCGGACTTTCTCCACTTACGCAAAGGCGTGTTTCAGACCTAATTGGTGAGCTGGATATGCTTGGTCTGATAAACGCAAAAGTTGTCTCAAAGGGGCGTTATGGCCGAACAAGAGAGATTTATATTAACATACAGGCAGACATGCGCGAGAAAATCCAAGGCAAGCTGAAAGAAGAACTAAGTATGTAACCGTATCGTAATTAAGTCAAATATCTGTATTTTCTGAAAATTATGTTTTTGAAGCAAAATCGCATCACGCTAGTGACAAACAAGCAAAATATTTACTAAAAAACCATATGGAAAAAGTGAATTTTTGGCCAGTAAGATATAGGGTTATTTTGCCGAATAGTGCAAGAAAACAGTTTAGCTAAAAGGTAATATGGAAATATGCGCAAGATTTAAAACGTTTTTTGTTTACAGATGCGTATGTCTCTCGAACAAGTTCTTAGCAAAGAAGATGTACATCTGGTAAATGCATATTTTACCGCAGGGCAGAGCCAGATTGAGTCTGAACTTAACGCAGGCCTCAGGAAGCGCTTTCCATCTTTGAACAGATACTTAAAACACCCGGAAAAAATGGATGTTATTAAAATCTACAAACAAATTGCATTGACAAAAGCTTCGTTGGAAAAAATGCTAAGCAAATTTGACAGTTTGAGTCCGATGTTAGATGAAGCACAGGCCATGCTCGCCGAGGTTAATGAATACGAACGGACGGGTAGCCTTGACCAAGAGGGGAAGCAACTTAAATTCGCAACGAAACTGTTAATATCCGTTTTACAGTTTGGTGTGAATGTAGAGGCGCTGTACGATTGTATAAATACAATTTACGAAGAAACTAATAAGTATTATGTAGCGCTGCCCGATGCAATACGTTCAGTTGCGCAGCAATGCGGCCAAAACAATGAGAAACGAAGGAAAACTTTACCGTTTAATAGAAAAAATGGGCGACGAAGTGCCCCCCGAAATAATACAATCCATTCGAAAGTTAGGATATAGTGAAGTAGTATTAAGTAATTCCAGTAAAACATTGCCTACGCGCAAGGCGTTTGAGGCATACATCGCAGAAAGGCAAGCATATTTCACAAAAGAACTGGATCGGACTTACGCGAATTAATAGTTATTCGTATTCTGTAAAATACAATTTCTTTTAATCCTACCGATTATTATTTCTAAAACTCCGGTGTATTATGGAACAAGCAGCAGCAATTAAAGCATTGATACAGTTGGGCCAGCTGCCTACGCCAGAAAAAATCAGGGAGCTGACATCCGGCCTTGAACACGAAGAGCCCGCACTTCTGGGACTCAAGCCAGCAGAAAGTAAAATTAAGGTAGAACATAAAGACTCTTCTGTTGAGGTTTTGCAGCATTTCGAATGGAAACCCAAAAAGATTAAACTTCAGGACTTTGCAAATTATTTCAGGAAACGTTATGAATTTATGAAAAATTTGTTGATGTCGCGCGCAGAAACAGAAAATGCGACTTCGATATCAAAACTTTCTTCGATGCAGGGCAAGACTACGATAGTTGCCATGATTTCAGACATACGCAAATTGCCGACGGGGACTGTTAAGATTAAGTTAGAAGACCTGTCCGGAACAACGGATGCAATTATTTCAGTAAAAAACGCAGAACTTGCAAAGAAAATTCCATTCCTTGCGCCCGATGAGGTATTAGCATTTAAGGGTTCCGTTGGCCGCGGCATTTTTTTTGTCGATGATATTATCTGGCCGGATATACCAATTAAACAAAGACAATTATGTCCTGATGAGGTTTATTCAGTATTTACGGGAGATATTCACTCCGGCTCCAATATGTTTTTGCCAAAGGAGTTTGAAAAATTTATTCAGTGGCTTAAAGGAGATTACGGCGACGAAAAAATGAAAAACATTGCTAAAAAAACGAAATATATTTTTGTTCTTGGGGATTTAATCGATGGCGTAGGAATTTATCCCGGGCAGGAGTCAGAATTGCGCGTTAAAGATGCAACAAAACAGTATGAACTCATTGCAAAATATTTTTCGGAAATACCTGAAGATAAAAATATTATAGTAATCCCCGGCAATCATGATGCTATGCGCCTGTGCGAGCCGCAGCCAACGGTTCCAACAGACTTGGCAGAGTCGCTGTATAAATTACCAAATGTGATTAATGTTTCAAATCCAGCTATGTTAAAATTGCACAAGCAGGATAATTATCCGGGGTTTGATGTGTTAATGTACCATGGCTACTCATTTGACCATTTTGTTGATACCGTTGAAGCCCTCAGGCTGGCAGGCGGGTACGATGCGCCTGACAAGATTTGGGAATTTTTGCTGAAACGCAGGCACTTAGCACCGACATATGGTGCGACGTTGGCCTTGCCAATGGACCCAGATCCATTAACAATCAGGCAAGTCCCTGATATGGTTGCGTCCGGCCATATTCACAAAGCAAAAATGGGAATATACAAAAACGTTCTTTCTGTTTCCTGCAGCTGCTGGCAGTCCCGCACAACATTTCAGGAGAGAGTCGGCCACAGGCCAGACCCGGCAATTATCCCAGTGTACGGTCTGCACGACGGTAAGGCAATGATGATGGAGTTTATGTAATTAAGAAGCGCGTTCGTCAAACAAGCTTTCTAATATTTTTTTAATTATTTCTGCCTTCTTCTCGCCAACTCCATCAACCTTCTGCAAATCTTCCAGTGAAGCGTTAAAAATATTTATCGGCGATTTGAAATATTTCAATAGATTTTTAGCTAGGGTTGGCCCTACGGCCGGCAATCCTTCAACCAGAAATTGCTGCATCTCCGCAATCGTTCGGGGTTTTTGGTCCAGGCGGACTGCAACAGATTTATTTCTTTCAAGCTGCTCGCGCTTTGCAATTGTTATTAGCAGGTCTGCAGTTTCCTGCGGATTTTGTGAAAACAAAATCGGCACACCCCAATCCAAAACCAAAGAAGCGAGTGAACCCCATAACGCAGAAGGATGAACTTGGCGTGCGGTAAAAATATCTTCGAACTTTCCTTCAATTATCACTAGTGGTTTGTTGAACTGGCCTTTTAGCCCGCGGACTTGCTCAAACAGCCGGCCATCAAGCAGTGAAACAACAAAATCATTCACAATTTTGCGTTCTACGCCAACGTCCTCAGATAAAATAAAATCGCCGCAAGTCAGCGTTCCGACAGTAACGTTCGCCCCACTTTCATATAGCTTGTCAATCAGTGGCCCGCGCTCCCTGACATCCGCGAAAATTGTAATTTTTTCCTCCGGTTTTAATTTTTCTGCCCTAATAAATTGGTTTAGTGTTGCGGTTTGTTCAGCAGCCGCCGGCTGTTTGTTATGCG
>JAHFKX010000072.1 GCA_023245115.1 Candidatus Woesearchaeota archaeon | reverse complement strand
TGCATCTTCACCAGCTACTGCACTGCTGCACGGCGGGCAGGATGCAGCGGCGGGCGTTCCAGGCGTAGCGGAAATACAAAAGCTAATACTTAACAGCTGTTACGACATGAAATCCGCAAAAACACAGCAGGGCCAGAATGCATTTGCATATTATTTTAGTGATACAAGGACGCTTTCCGAAGGAGACAATTCAGACAGCCCTTGCCTGTTCTCTGCGCCAGCGCCGAGCTACGGCGGACAGCACGGGGCCGATGATCGTATAATTTACTATTCGCAAAAATTTCAATGCCCTGCCGGCATGGTATTATCGGATATTGATGCAGATGTCAGGCTGCATGAAGGCGATGAATTTGTGATATTTGACGCTGATAAATTTTTAGGCAGCAGCTATGCAGAAATTTCCCCTGCGTATGATGCCCCAACAACTACAACGTTATTGTCAGATAATAATGGCAAGCAAATAATAAGTCTAAATGGTTTGCGCATACGCACAGGTGAGTTAGCATTGCATGCTGTTTCCGGAGAGAAGAGATGGGTTTCAACAAACAAAGGGGCAGTAGTAAAAAGTATTTCATGCGAAGCGCCACACCCAACCGCAGATTTAATAATAACAAATTTCCAAGTTGTTGGCAAGCAAGCCCCGTACATATTTAACGCCGGCGATTTAATTCATATAACTTATGCGCTGAGAAATGATGGCGGTGCCACGCAGGTCGAGCTAGGCGTAGTACCAGCCATAAGATTATTTTACGACGGCAGCGGTGCCAGTCACGTATTGCCATTTGGTTTCTACAGTATTCTAGACGCGACCATACTGGCTAGCCATACATATGATAAAATAGATGCGTATATGCGGGCGCCAACCGGAACGCATCACATAAAAATTATTGTGGATGATTTAAACTATCTAGAGGAAACAAAAGAAAACAACAATGTGATTGAGTTTGATATTACCGGCAACGGCGCAGACCCTCTTGCCACTGGCAGTGCCTGTTCATCAGCAGCAGACTGTACAACACAGTTCGGGCAAAATTATTATTGTAACTTATTCAGCCCAACATTCGCCGTAGCAGGCAAGGGCGAGTGCTTCCAGAAGGAATACCGTGGCGATGCCTGTAATTATGATTATGGAACAATATCATTTGAGGGCAGCTGTAAATCCGGAATTTGTACGAACGGAGTGTGCGGCTGTAGTGATACGTGTTCAACTGCTGGCAGCACTGCGTGCGAAGATGAAACAATACCCGGCTCGCCGCCAATCACTGTTCCTGCCCTCGTTACGTGTGAGCAGGATATTGCAGGTTGCCTGAATAAAGTTAAAACATCATGCCTGGAAAATTACAAGGTTTTCGGAGATACATCTCTTTCTTGCCAATGCAGCGTTGTTTTTAACGAAGCAGCATGCTATTATCATAACACTATAAAATGCGTACCAAGATAAAATGAAATCTAAAAAAGCAGAGTGGACAATGTTTGAGAAAATGGCAATAGCCATAGTGTCTACAGTTGCTTTGGTTTTAATAGTTTCATCGCTGGCAGGCCACGTCAAAGGCGCAACATCACCACAGGGTAAGCTATTGTTATCAGCGCAAAATGCCGCGCTTCAAATCCCCAGCGCTAAAGATATTGCGAAAGCAGTTTCCGGTTCGTGCTATCCGGATGACGCAGCGTTCTTTAGTTATGGCACAATTGGAGTTTATTATTCTGATAAAATTCGTGGTATAGGCAGCAATGATAATCGCGAGGACTGTTTGTTCTCACCGCCTAGCCATTCATACGGCAACGCAAATTATAATAAGATTTTTTATGTTTCGCAGCAGTTCGCGTGCCCATCTGGCATGATCGTAACTGACGTAGACTATGCGCCTGCGTTTGCAGATAACTCCGACACGTTTAGTTTGTTTATGCCTAGCCAATTACATGTAAATGCTAATGGTTTTAGCATTGATTCGAGAATAACTCCGGATAGGGATAAGTTTAGCGTGAATCTGCCTGCCAAAGGTTTAAATACAAATGCAGTCCAGTTCATGTTCGGGGTAGAACATAAGGCCACACACAGTTTCAGCGACAAAAAGGGTGCCGTAGTAACAAACATAGTCTGCGCATGATAAAAATAAATTCAAAAAAGGCCATTGAGTGGTATTATCTGGCTCTGCTAATCATATTGATACTTGGAATTATTTTAGTTATACTGTGGCAGGCCGGCGCGTTCCGGCAGCTTGGTGAAACCGCAAATAAGGCGTTTTTTGCGCCAATACAATAAAATGAAACAGAAAAAAGCGATTGCGTATTTTCCGGAATGGCTGTTTTATGCCATAATAATCGTGGCTGCAATTATCATAATCTTGCTGTTGTATGGCATCTGGACCGGCAAGATAGGCACTATCCTTAGCTATTTTAGCGGCCGCGCAGGCTCGAGTGCGGTGTAGTAAATTTTATATACACAATTCAGTAATACTTAACATGGCCACTGGCAGGAAAGCAGATTTGAATTATCTCGCTGGAATTATTATTGCTATCATAGCCAGCGTTATTTTTTTGGTTTTTGTTATCATGCCGACTACGACAGGCATAAGTTCTGACTTTGGCGATTCATTTTGCCATTTGAATGCGGCAATAAGAAATGCAATGATTGTGGGTACAAAAGTCGTAGTGCCGTTGATAATGTGCCACGAGCGGACGGTAAAGGTCGACGCAAAGAACTGGAACGAGTGCGACCCAGATAATACTTTGGGAATTAAAGATGCACAGAACAGGCAAATGTGCGCAGCAGTTCAGCTTGCAAAACTCGGAAACAGGTGTTTTACTTTGTATGGCCGAAATACATACACAATGGGGCTTAATTATGGAAGCTATCAATGTTTTAATGCAAACGTCGTAAATCTTTTAGGCGGAAGCAGGATAGATGCAAATACTTTGGCGGCAGCAATGAGTTATCTTGGTTATTGTAAAACAGCATTTAATGCGCAAAATTGCGGAAGCGGCCAGAGTGTTGTTTTTGGCAGTGATTTTGTCGTAGGCCAAAACAGCATGAAGTTTTGCGATACAAGTATTACGGTTGGCGGATCTGAAACAGATTATATTTCCGTAAATAATGGATACAAATACAGTTCAGTGGGCTCGCAAATGTGTTAGTTATATTCGAAAATTGCTAATAACACCCATCGCCGCATAGTTTCGCTGGCACAAATGCGCTGGCAAAGCGGCCGGTGTATGTTTTACCTTCGCCTCGTATTACTAGGTCGTCTGAAAATATGTAAACATTATTATCGCGCGGTATTTTATTTTTTGAGTCAAAGTACGCTGTCCCGCTCAATGTTGATTTTAACGTTAGCGAGGGTATTCTTTTAGTATCAATTAAAACACCGTTGCGCTTGATGCTAAACGTGTGGTTGGCAAGGTAGCCATTTTGTTCTAATGTATCATTAGCAAGCATAAGATCGACGTCTGCAAATACTTTTTCCTTAGCTTGTGCAGTTTCTCTACCCCAATATACGATCAGCCTTTCGAAGCTTATTATCTTCGGAAAAATCGGAATAATTAGTTCTGTTGTTCCACCATCACCAGTAATCCTTGTATGTATAGAATCGTACTGCAGTGTACTGTTCATAACGGGCAGGTACGCCGCGTATGCTGAATGATCGATGGTAACACCGAATGCATTACTAACATCTCTATCGAGGCGAACCATAGAGGTTCCTACTTGTTTATCGTGGAAAAACAGCGCGTTGGAAACATTATGCACGCTGGAAAAATCCACTGGGATAATGCGTAGTTCGCCAGGCCCAGTGCCATCAATATAATTCATATTAGCAAATTTGATTTGCGGCCCGCCGCCTTTCAAATCATCTGCCTTTTTGGCGGGCGCTGCACCGAGGCAGCCGGCCAGCCCGACTGTCCCAACAATTGCCGCGATAACAAGCCCTTTGTAAATCCACGGATGGTTTTGCCCAAGCCGTGCAAAAAATCCCTGTTGTTCTTTTTTATCTTCGTATATTGGTATGGGGAACAAAAAACTTCCCCGGCCAAGTGGGTCGTTAAGCTGACGCAAATGAATTGTATTTGGTTCGTAACAGCCGGCCAGCAAAAGAATATCGCGGGCGTCTGCCGCAGTCCCAATTATTTCTGATTTTTTAAATTCGAGCGATGCAAGAACATCTTCTAAATCGCCCGATTCGGCCCGCCGCATTAGCGCCCCGCCGGCCATCCGCCATGCATCATAGTATGTCAAGCCGATAAGCTCTTCCGGTGCGGGAATATCCATAAGGTTCTGCATAGGCATACTTATTTAAGTTTTTTGCCACAAGAAATGCTTATATATACATTTTGCTAAATTCGTGCAATGGCCATTGTTATTGGGGGTAAAAAGGCAGGCATAGTTGGACTTATTATGGATGTAGTAATAGCATCTATTTTTATTCTTGTAGCTGCAACTTTTATTTCAAATATTCTTAGCAGTTTAATAAGCACCAGTGGAGGAATCGGTGATGCATCGAAAGTTGTTTGCCTCGGCAATGGGGATGGCGAAGTCGCGTGCTACGACAAAGACACTGGCGATGAAAAGTTTAAAGCCACGGCCGGCGAGGGCTGGAAACCAAGGACTGCTGCCTCTTTGCCGAAATTATTTTACGCAGCAGAAACAGCAGACCGGGCTGCAAAAAATGAAATTTATTTTGGGCTTGGCGATAAATTTTGTGCCTATGATGAAAAAGGCGAGAATAAAT
>JAHFKX010000071.1 GCA_023245115.1 Candidatus Woesearchaeota archaeon | reverse complement strand
CATAACGAGCTGATGCACGAAATCGGAATTCGTATTTTACTGAAAAAAATAATTGAAGTCGGGGCGCAGTATGACATCGCGTTAACTCCGATTTTCTGCCACTCAACGCAGCACTACATGCGCGTTTATCTTCGCGCGGAGTCAGGGGCGAAAAAGGCAGATGAAATTTTAAAGCAAGTTGGCCTTTATGAAAATGCAGGCCCGATGTGGCTGGGCAAGCTATGGGACGAAAAGCTGGCTGCAGAATTACTATGGCAAGCCAAAATAGCTGTATACTTGCAAATCTATAATTATAAAAAAGAAAGAATAAAAAAAGCAAATGACATTTTTGATTTAAAATGGCCAGCAAGTGAAGAGATTAAAATATCTGCTAATACCGCAAAATTATTATACACAATTGCAGATGAATCAAAAATAAATTCTTTTGGCTTTTACGACTTAGCGACATTCAGATTAAAACAAGCACCGAAGATTTCAGATGTGCTTGCAAAGCTGCAGGCAAATGGTTTCGCGGCTGCAAGGACGCATTTCAGCGGAACTGGAATAAGAACAAATGCGGACTTGAAAGCATTTAAAAAAATACTATCTGCCTAACCAAGCAACTCTTTCTTCTAAACTATGGTATTTGTGTACGTGCAGCGTCATTGAAATAATATCTAACGGCGTCGGCAGTGCAAGTAATGTGTTAACTGCCCGTTGGCAAGTAGGCAATTCATATCGCCTAAGGCTGACCTTGATGCGCTGATTTTCTGGCTCGGGAGAAAATCTAACTTGGCTTATGAACTTTGCAGCGTATGTAAGGCCTTCAGCTAATATTGCAAAGCCAGCCAGCGCATATGTGTCGAACATAATCATACCGCGGCGCGCAGCTATTTAAATTTTACTGCTGCGCCTCTAACTCGCGCTCCAGTTTTTCGATTGTCTTTGCCAGCCCGAGCCTTTCGATAATTTCCTTATACCTGTTTCGGATTGTTACTTCTGTCACGCCGACAACGTCTGCGATTTCTCGTTGGGTCCTTTTTTCGCCGGTCAGCAGTGATGCAACATAAAGCGCTGCGGCTGCCAGCCCGATGGGGCCTCGGCCGGACGTTAGCTCGATTGTTTTTGCCTTTTTCAAAATTTCAACAGCCCTCGTTTGTGTCTGTGAGTTAAATCCTAACTTGTTTGCAAACTTCGGCACGTATTCTTCCGGGCCAGATGGCAATAATTTCAGGCCTAATGAGCGGGCTATAAATCGGTATGTCTTGCCGACTTCGCGTTTATTTGCGCCGGTGACTTTGCAGATTTCGTTTAGTGAACGAGGCAAGTTAAACTGCCGTGATGCAATGTAAACCGCACCAACTACAACAGATTCCATTGAGCGTCCGCGGACTAATGCTTTTCGTACAGCTAAATTGTAAATTCTTGCGGCTTCTTCCTCAATTGATGGCGGAATGTTCAGCAGGGACGAAACTCTTTTCATTTCGACAAGTGCGTATTTCAAATTTCTTTCCAATGAAGTTGAAGAGCGCTGGTGCCATTCCCGCAGGCGCAGCATTTTTCGCCTTTGTGCGCCGGGTAAATTAAAAATTTCAGCATTAGAACCTATTTGTGTTCCGGTGCCCATGTCGGCCTTTGTGAAAGTTGCAGGTGCGCCAGCTCGTCTCTGATCTTCCTCGCCCTCGATATTTCTCCACTCGGGGCCGGAGTCAACAATATTCTCATCGACAACAAGCCCGCAGGACTTGCATACTACTTCGCCTTTCTTTTCATCTACTGTTAAATTTATTGAGCTGCATTCTGGGCAGCGCTTTACGAATTCACCCATGTGCTACCTGCCTGTTTTGAAAATAATTTATCGCATACAAACTACCAACAAGTAAAGCTGTAAATGCTGATGTCCCCGTAATTAATGCCAAAGCAGCACTCGCACTGGTTTGTCTAATAATTGGCTGTACGTAATCATAAGTTTTAAAAGTTGCTACCCACATTACCGTTGCGCTGGGAAGCAGAACACTTAATCCAAAGGCCAAAAATTCGAGATTACTAACCTTCCGTCCAGGGTTGTTGGTTGTATCTGTTTTTTCTGCCAAAGAAGTTTCAGCCCGCATTATTATCGCCATGCTTTGCACCACAAGTCTTAAAAGACTTTCGCCGTTTTTATTTATAAAGCTTGTGGTCAATATTGGCAATAGGGTGCGATTTTATTTAATACTACTGTTTAGTAAAATAATTATTTGGATTTTACTTCTTCAAAGTCACCATAAGCATCATCTTCGATTTTTTCTAATCGGTCTCTGTTTTTATTTCGTCTTTCCGCAGCTTTTCTGCCACTGCGTTCGCCAAACTTGACAACGACAAAAAGGCCACCGATAACTGCTGCGCTGAGTGCTGACCCAACCAAACAAATACTCCAATCTACTGGCGCAGACTTCGGCTCTTCCAAGTGCGTCATGCTAACCCCGTAATGTGTCCTGCTGAAAACGCCGGCACCAAAGAGCCCGCCTTTATGCGTGCACATGTCGATTTTAACATGATCTCCCACGTTAAAGTCATTATTGTATTGCTGCAATGTTGCTGGTGGTATGCCATCCTCTGCCCTGAAGTCCGTCGGGTAATTAGTTGGGCCATGGATTTGTAATATGTCATCGCTGGTTCCATGCACGCCGTCAGGGCCATCGCTGTAGTCCATTTCAGTTATATGCCCAGTTGTTGATTCATAGTATGTATCGCCGCTACAGGCAGTTGCATGTGCGCCGCCAAATAAAATATTGTGGTCAAGCAGGCCTTCCAACGTTAAAGTGCCAGCCAGAATTCCTATACCAAGGGCGGCTGCGCGTACACCAAACCGCAGGCCAAGCATAGTTAGAGTTGGGTGTTTCATATAGGATTTTGCAAAAGCGATGTGGGCTTTGCTGCCAAGTTTTTGTACTAAATTTTTGGCCGTAGCAGCCCGATTTTGTAAGTTTAACAATTGCTGTTTCATGATTGTTTGGCGATATTAACAATTTAAAAGCCTTTTGGTAATCTATGCCTTAACTAAAACTGCATTAATTATTCCGTCTTTGCCAGGCCTTGAGGTAACCCTGGCCAGCCCGTTTTCAGTCTCTATGATTGCGCCCTTTGTGATAACATTCATTCGTACAAAGTGCCTGTTTGCAGAATTTTGTTTGACTGTTTTTATTTTTGAGAGTTTGAACTTGCCGCCGCCTAAATTTAAGTTGGCCACGTTGGCTGTGATTAACCGCGTGAAATAATTTGCGCCCCTTGTTCTGACTAAATTTTTAGTTGCTTTTTCAGATACTTTCGTATTCGTAGGATTAGAACCCATTTCAGAAAGTCTCTTCTTACGGCTAGGCCAGTATTTCCCGCCTGTAGGTTTGCGCTTTGACTTGCCTTGCCAGATTGCCATTTTATGATTAGACATTTATTAATCCATTTAAAAGCCTTGCGACATGACAGGCGAGCTCCACCGCACGATATTACTTCGCGGCACAACACAAACATTTATATACGAACTAAAACTACGGACACTGAGAAAAATGGATTTCGAAAGACCGTTGGATGCATTAAATGCGGCGCGTAACAAGCGCGTGCTGGTAGAACTGAAAAACAAACACCAAGTTTTGGGACAGCTCAAGGCATTTGACATCCACATAAACGTTGTGCTTGATGATTCGGAAGAGCGAGACGAGAATGGTCAGACAATCAAGAAGCTGGGCCAGGTCTTCATCCGCGGCGACATGATTGTGTTTGTCAGCCCGGCTACTTAACGTAAGGAATTTCCATGCCATCTTTCAGTAGGTAATATTTATTTCCACTGCCAGCATTTCGTTTTATTTGTGCGAGAACATCTTCATTCGGGCTTTTGAATGTACAATGTTTGGCGCTCCCGTCTGTATGAGCTCCAAATTCGCTATAAAATGTAAAAGCTTTGTTATACGGTGCGATACTTGATGTGGCAAAATCCCCGCAAATTGTCAGGTTAATATAATTAAAATCATTGAAACCACTAAAGCAGCCCAAAACAACTATTTCTAAGGGCCTGTTTTTTTCTCCACTAAGATTTGATAAATTATATACTTTTTCTTTTAATAAATTTAATGGCAAATAAAACTTTGTGTGTCCATGCTGATAGGCCTGTCTTATTAGCGCAGATAGAAATAGGCCAGTATTTTCAAAAAATCGCTCTTTGTTTTGTATGTTACTTAAATCATATTTTTCAGCTAATGTAACTATGAACTCAAATATTGTTTGCGGCGTTAATACTCGCTTTTGTGTTTCTTTCATAATATTTCGAATAAAAATTTCAGTGTCGCTGTGAAATTCAGCATAACCCGCGTCTAACCAAGCCGCGCAAATATAAGCTTTATTATAAATTTCCAGCAGCAGGTCTAGTGTTTTTTTTAATTCTTCATCTTGTATTACTTTAAGCTGTTTCTCTGGTTCGGGAGTTTCCAAATCCTTGAGCACATCCTGCAAGCCGTGTCTCTGCATACTGTTTTCTTGACAGATATGCTTTAAAACTTTTGCATATTCACATTTATCAGTTAGTCTACTTAGAATATCGCACGCCATAGGAACCTTTTTAAGATTTATCTACGCCAGTACATCAAAAAATGGGGCCGATACGTATGTGCCAATATATGTTATTCAAAGTCACCTTGGTATCGAGGGACGCATTGAGCCAAAGAGAAGATTTAAAGGTTGCCTGGATGGCCTTGTTGCACAAAATAGAATTGAACGCAGAGAACTAT
>JAHFKX010000070.1 GCA_023245115.1 Candidatus Woesearchaeota archaeon | reverse complement strand
TTAATAGGAGCTTCGTTAATAGAAGCTATTACTGGACCAGAGCCCGTAGCCATGCTATGGAATAATAAAACGTTTTCGGTTAAAGATTTAAACACATACGGTTTACTTGCACAAGACCTTTTGGATCGGTATTTGCACGCACGGAAAATTGGAAGTGAGCCAATCACTGATTTTCCATAAAAAAATATCGCTCCACTCCAATTTCTTCTCAATTATGCCTTCTTTCATTGCTGGTGTTTCTCCACCACATAGTTTTAGCCCATTACCCGGAAAATTTAAACTAAGCTGCCATAAGTTTCGTTTCTCATTAATACTTTATCTACGTCGCTCTCTTTTACCTTTGCCAGCTTCTTCTTGTAGCTCGTCAAGAACTTCTCCAGCTCTTTGTACAGCCGTTCCTTTAGTTCTGAACTTAATATCTTGCCTGCACGGTATTCCTTTTCAAGCCGCGCAGATTCCTTTGCATCAACAAAGTATGCAGTCAAGTATTTCAGTGCTACATCTTTTTCGGGAATGCCGCCAAGTTTTCTATGCTCTT
Organism: Candidatus Woesearchaeota archaeon; assembly: GCA_023245115.1. Taxonomy (GTDB): domain Archaea; phylum Nanobdellota; class Nanobdellia; order UBA10117; family UBA10117; genus JACOYC01. The sequence continues at coordinate 4,206 of JAHFKX010000070.1, read as the reverse complement.
CCAAAGTGCTGCGGCCGCCAGAGAACGCGCGCATCACTTTCTTTTTTATCGAGCTTAAATCTTCGTCCAAGAATATTGCGGACTCCGGCCGGCTCTTGGACATCTTCTCGCCGTCAATGCCAGGCAAAAGCACTGAGCAAACTTCTGCTGGTTTCGGTAAATTAAACTTTGCTGCAAGGTCGCGTGAGATTCTGATGTACGGATCTTGGTCCAAGCCAACTGGTACAAGAACGTGTTCGTATCCAAGAACTAATGGCAGCAGGATATGTGCGGCCTGAATAATCGGGTAGAAAAACATTCCAGAGTTTGTGTCATCGCCGTAGCCATAGACTGCCTTGATTGTTGAGCCCGTTACTTTCTTCGAAAGTTTTATCGCCAAGTTATAGATATTTGTAAAGACTTGGTCGATGTAAACGTGCGTCTTCTTTGGGTCAAATCCAAGGGCAAGCAATTCTTTTACCAAGTGCCTCGCATTAATCAGGGCTTCTTTTTGTGTTTCAACCTTGCCAACGACATATGATTCATCATCAGAGATTGGGATGAATGAGTGAATTCCATATTCTTTTTGGAAAAATAAATGAACATCTAAAAACGATTTGTGCCCTAGATGAATTTTAGAGCTTGGGTTAAAGCCAGAAATAATTGCAACCTTTTCACCTTTCTTTAACTTTTTGAAAAACTCATCGAAGTCGCGGTGGCAGAACAGCAGGCCAGACTCAAACCCGCGGAACTTCGGCAGCTCCTTCACATCAGCAAGATAGCTAAGCCCGAAGTCTTTCATTAATTGTTTTTGCCCATCGTCTATTGGAAGTTTCATATTAATTAAGGTGGGGTCGCCAGGATTTGAACCAAGATCAGCCGCTTACTCCTGGAAGTCCCGGCGTTTGTGCGATTGTAATCGCACGCCTTTCGTTTGGGGTTTCACAGAGACCTTTTCTTTCGCGAAAGAAAAGGGCTGTGTCTGGAGGCGGCCATTCTACCAGATTGTACGCGACGAAGTCAAGTACTAGCGAACTTCGTTCGCTTTGAACTACGACCCCACTAGCACCCCCTCAATTTCTAAGGAGTTATAAATCTTTTTGAAAATTCGGACTACCTGCGCATCTTCTTTAACGCCAAAGATAATCAACTCGTTCCATTTCCTTAACATAAGCAACTGCGACATTTTTAAGTCTTTCTCCTATTACTACTGATGCCACAGTCATGCGATATTAGGCAAATATTTTTGTACTAGTTTGTACACTGCATAAAATATAAAATAGCCGGCAATCACATCCATTGTGTAATGTATTTTTAGAAGCAAAATATCTGCAGCAATCAGAGCGGAAATTCCGAACAAAATATATCGCAGTCGTTTGTCAGCAGTTATCAGGCCAGCCGCAAATGGCAGGGCAGCATGGGCAGATGGAAATAAATCCCTGTCGAACTCAAAGCCGTCAACTAATCTGTCCGGCCGGCCGGCGGGCGCGCTAAGTAATGTAACTGAAAACATCAAAACGCGAAGCAAAAGCGCAAAACCAAAAACATAATAGAACTGCGGTAATTTTTCAGGCTCTTTGAGCAGGAACCAAAAAAGCAAAGCCAGCAGCACAAGAATAAAGCCGTACAAATAAATTCCAATTGTTATTGAATTGTGTATTGTCGGCAGTAACTCAAGCACAAAATCACGCGAGGGTTCTGCAGGGTAATTTTGTAAAATGCGGCCCATAAAAATCCAGAGCCCGATCGCCAATAAAGTTAACGACAATGACGTAATAACCGCGTATTTATATTTCGGATTTTTCAAAAGCTCAAATAGTTTCATTTTATTTTTATGTCGAATACATATCTCCACGTTCTTGGCGCATACGAGCCAGCCTTTAGCACGCGCAGCACTTCAGCCTTGCGGCCTTCCTTCTGTGCGGCCTTTTTTATCTTTTCTTCGGCCTCTTTTAATTTGTCTTCATGGACAAATGCATAAAAATGTACTGTGCAATTCTTATTTGCATTTTTTATGGCTAAATCTAAAAAATTCCAATTTTTTTCCGGAAATGGCATAATTATTCTATCAAATTTTTTGTTAAGCTTCGGCAAAATTTCTATGACATCGCCTAAAATTGGATTGATTGCGAAGCCAAGCCTGTTTGTACGCACGTTTTCTTCCATAAATCGAACAGCATCAGGATTTATTTCTATTGCGGTTATTTGTGTTTGTGGTTTTTTCTGGGCAATCGTAAGTGCATAAGGTCCAATGCCTGCAAACATTACTAATACTTGCTCGCCATTTTTAACCAAGTTTGCAACACGCTCACGTTCATGTGAGCTGCGTGGCGAAAAGTAGGCCTTTTCTAAGTCAACGTGCATCGTGATGCCGGCTTCTTTATGCATCGTTTCCATTCTTTTTTCGCCAGTCAGTATTTCGTAATTTCGCAGTCGATATTTATCATCTGCCGAGCCAACCTTGCCGATTTTTCTGGCAACAACGTTTATGTACTGCATTGAGCGCTTGAATGCCCACGCAATGCTGACTGCAAGCTTATTGAGTTTTGGCGGAATGTCAAGAATTGCAATGTCGCCAACCACATCGTAACTTCTCACAAGCTCGTTGATTTGTTCTTCAGTAAGAATATTTTTTAGCAGGTGCTTTAAGTCGCCGGAATGCACTGGAACTAGTGGCAGATTTTTTTCCTCGAACTTCGAGCCAGGGAATTTTTTCAGCAAAATGTGTTTGTCAAACGTCCCGGTAATTGGGAGTATGAGATACCGCAGCTCAGTCTTGCCAAGCACTCGCTCTGTGTCCAGCCAGCCCTTCTCCCTAAGAAAGTTCTTGGCTGCTTCTCCATCCTGTTTTTTAACTTTTAGACAAACTACCATTTTATTGTTCGAGCCTTTGTAGCTCCTCCAAAGTGCGTCTTACTTGTCCAAGAATAATTTGTATTTTATTATAAATAGCGTTCAAGTCCCTGAAAATAACTTCCTTTGTTTTGTTTTCTGGCAGGTTGCCTAATTCAGTGCGGATGGCTTGATTTTCAGCCGTTGCGGCCCGCATTGCGTCACTAAGCCATGCAGAAAGCCTGTGCAGCACTTCCATTTTTACAGCTACGCTTCCAGTTTTTTTCTGTCGGTTATAATCGTTTATAGCATTAGCAGTATCAGCAAAAACATCTCGGGCAGCGTTTATGGCGTCAGATTTAAGAACGCTTCTGATGTTCGTATTTTTTGATTCAGTTTCAAATATGTCATTTGTCAGGTTGCGTATTTCTTTAAGCTCTTTTCCTATTGTTTTGTCTAAGTTGTTAATTACCTTTGCAACCTGTTCCTCTTGTTTTAACCTGGCGTCCTCAGCTTGCTCTGACTGCAGTCCACGCTGTTCCTGCTGGACTTCGCTTTCCTCCAGTTGCATGAATTGGCCAAGCGACTGTGCTTCCTGTTGTTCAGTCCTTGCCCTGCGCTGTTCTGCCTGTGCAAGCCTCTGTTCAGAAACTTCAGCCTGCTGGCGCATACCGGCCTTAAGCTCTTTTGTAATTGCCTGCCGTGTTCTGCCAGATATTTCAATTACCTGCAGGCCTTGTTTCTGCTGCTGAATCAGGCGCGTAAGATATTGTATTTGCCGGAGTTTAGATGCGATTTTCATTTGCTTCGTCTGTAGAATCTGTCTGACGCGGCTTGCCTCGCCGGTCTGGCCTGCTGCAGTGGCAGTTTGCCCTTCGTTTGTTGCTGTCTTAATTTCTTTTTGTAAGGCTTTTCGCTCTTTTCGCATTTTAATTAGCATATCTTCCATTGCGCGGAGAACTTTTTTTGATATGTTTGCTTCTTTCTTGCTGGCCTTTGCCGCCTTCTTTTCAGTTGCCTCTGCTGTTTTTTCTTTTCCTTCCGCTTCCTCGCGTTCGGCTTGAGTGTCCTCGCTTGCTTCTCCTTCAGCGCCTTCGGCTTCTTGCCTGGCATCGCCAATTGCTGTTTTAATATCAGCGAATTCATTCTCTTCCTCTCGCAAGCCGAACCGTTCTAACCTCTCCTGCCGTCTTGCAGCTTTTTCTTCGCTGCCGATCTCGCCGGCTAGCCCGGGCACGCTGGTGAGCAACTTGGCCAGCGCAACAACAATGCCAAAAATACCTAATCCGCCAATAGCCCAGACCGCGCTGCCACCGAACAGTTCAGTAGGAACAGCCATATGTTTGTTTGGATGGTCATATTTAAAAACCTTCTACAAAGATTTTTGGCATGTTA
>JAHFKX010000069.1 GCA_023245115.1 Candidatus Woesearchaeota archaeon | reverse complement strand
TGCAAAAATTTGGTCTAATATTTTTTCCATAGACACTACGAGCTCCAATTTAGTTATTCAACTGCTTGGAACGGGCCTTGTCATAGTAGGAATATTAGCCTTAGTACTGGGTGAATCTTATGTTTACTTATTTATCAAAACAAAAACTGAAAAAAGTAATTTTGTTTTCCAAAAATTGTCTGAGTTACCAGAAGTAGTTTCGGCATACCAAGTATTTGGAACAAGAGACGTCATAGCAAAGGTACGAGTAAAACTAGTTGGCAAAATGGAAAATACGATTAGTCAGAAGATCAAGCCCATTGAAGGAATAGTCGACATCGAAAGATTAAATGTTATAAAAGGTGCCTAAACACACAATAATATTGGGTAAGATAAGTTTTGGCGAAACTCATAATAACTCGCCACTGGTAACTAATTAATACTGAACCCCTTCCCACACACGGTCTCTAAGATTGCAGTACATACTTTGTATGGGTCTGCATTTGCGGCTGGCCTGCGGTCTTCTAAGTAACCCTGGCCTGCATTCGCGACATGAAGTGGAATTCTAACTGATGCGCCGCGGTCTGAAACACCCCACCTGAATGTATCTATGTCACACGTTTCATGCTTGCCACTCAAACGCTTAGCATTGTCTGCCCCGTAAACAGATATGTGTTCTGAATGTCTCATTCCAAGTTTTCTGCACGCTTCTTCAATGTAATGTATTCCATTCGTCCCTCGCATCTGTTTTGTACTGAAATTAGTGTGCGCGCCCGCGCCGTTCCAGTCGCCAGCAATTGGCTTTGGATCGAGTTTTGCGCTAATACCGTAATTTTCGCCAATTCTGTAAAGAAGCCAGCGGGCAAGCCATAACTGGTCTGCGATCTCTGGTGTGGGAAGCGGCCCAACCTGAAATTCCCATTGTGCTGGCATGACTTCCGCATTGATGCCTGCTATTTCAAGCTTAGCTTCGAGGCAGGCCTTGAGATGCGCTTCAACTAATTCGCGCCCATGGACTTCGTCACTGCCGACGCCACAATAATATTTGCCTTGCGGCGCAGGGAAGCCAGCCCCCTCGGGCCATCTAAGCGGACGTACGCCATCTCTATCGTATAATGTGTATTCCTGTTCGATGCCAAACCACGGTTCAGAGCCTTCGAACTTTTTTGCGGCGCGTTTCAGCGCTGCACGAGTATTTGATTTGTGTGGCTTGCCATTCGAACCATAAACTTCACACAGAACAAGATAATGTGGCTCGCCCCTTATGGGATCGTGTTTAAGATTAACTGGTTTCAAAATTATATCGCTCCTATGCGTATCAGCCTGCATAGTACTTGAACCATCAGATGTCCAACTAGGTATGTGCTTCAACGAAACATAGTCCAAATCTAATACGCGCGTTTTTGAGCGCAATTTCTTTGTCGGCTCTTGCCCGTCAATCCAAATATATTCTGCTAAGACTTTTTGTACCATTGCATCACCATGAACTTGTTTTTATGATTAGAAAGACTTTTATTTGTTTCGCTAACAAACTACGCACTATTTCTCTGGTCCCATGAACGGGAAAAATATTACTTCTTTAATACTCGCCTGATTCGTGAGAAGCATCACAAGCCTGTCAATCCCGATTCCCTGCCCGCCGGTTGGTGGCATGCCATACTCCAGCGCACGGATAAAGTCTTCATCAAGTTCTTCAGCCCATGGCTCGTCTTTGTCTCTCGTCTTAACCTGCGCTTCCAAAAGTTTTTTCTGCAAGATTGGGTCGTTGAGCTCTGAGTAAGAATTGCCGAGCTCCATGCCAGCCACAAAAATTTCAAACCGCTCAACAAGATGCGGATATTTTCTGTGCAACTTGCACAATGGCGTGGTTTCGCATGGATGGTTCATTATTATTGTTGGCTGGATTATGGTTTTATCGAAGCTCTCGAATAATTCATTAATCATCTCGCCACGCGTCGCGATTTTATTTATTTCTATTTTTTTCAAAGAACAGAATTTTTTAAGTTCGGTGTCAGACATATCGTTAACATCAACGCCCAAATATTTTTTTATTGCATCTGTCATAGACAACCGTTCCCATTTGCCTAGATCGAGCTTATGGCCCTGCCACTCGATTTTTGTCGTGCCAAGAACTTTTTTGCAGACATGTTTTATTAACTCTTCAAACAAGTCCATCATTTGGTTATAATCATAATATGCAATGTAATATTCAAGTTGCGTAAACTCTGGGTTATGTGTCACATCGATAGATTCGTTTCTGAAATCTTTTGCGAACTCGTATACGCGCTCGAACCCGCCAGCAATCAATCTTTTGAGGTAAAGCTCGTTCGCAATGCGCATGTAAACATCAATTTTCATGTCGTTCAAAAATGTCTTAAATGGCTTTGCAGCTGCGCCGCCGTAAACGGGCTGCAGTATCGGCGTTTCTACCTCAAGAAAATTTTTGGAATTTAAAAGCTCGCGGATTGCATCAACAGTTTTTGTACGTGTCAAAAAAATATTTCTGACTTTTTCATTCATCGTCAGATCAACATAGCGCTGCCTGTACCGAAGTTCTGTATCTTTCAAGCCATACCATTGGCTTGGTAGATGCCTCAGTGCCTTTGTAAGCAGGACAAATTTTTCAGCCTTTACTGAAATTTCGCCGCGCTTTGTTTTTACAGCCACGCCATGCACACCGACAAAGTCACCGGTTTCAACATATTTTAGCAACTCAAAATCTTTACCGATTGCATCTTCTGCCAACCAGATTTGAAGCCTGCCAGAACCATCTTGGATGTCGCCAAAGGCCAGCTTGCCATGTTCACGGATGGCCATAAGCCTGCCAGCAACTGAAACTTTCTGGTTTTCATATTTTGAAAAATTTTCTGCTATATCTTTTGCGTTGTGAGTTTTATTGAAAGAATACGGATAAGGTTCGATGCCTGCTTTTTTCAGGGCGTTAAGTTTTTCCAGTCGCTCTGGCTCAGCCATTACTAAAGGACTTGCGCATATTTTATAAATGTTTCATTCCGCAGTTTGACATGAAATTAAACCTTGGTGCAGGCCTTGATGTAAAACAGGGCTGGGTAAACCATGATGGAATTAAGCTTAGCGGGATTGATGTTGTGCACGATCTGAATAAATTTCCATATCCCTGGCCAGATAATACATTTGATGAGGTCTTCGCTTCTCATGTTCTTGAGCATGTACGGGACTTGCCTGCTGTCATGAAAGAGCTGAAACGGATTTGCAAGCCAGGCGCAATTATCAGAACGAGAGGGCCGCATTTCAGCTGCGGCGTGTCATGGCGTGACCCAGACCACAAAAGGCTTTTCTCGGTATTTACTTTTGATTATTTTTCTGATTTTTCATTTTATGCGCCGGTAAAATTTAATATCATATCACGAAAATTTAATTTCACAAGAACTGAAATGATATTTTTGAATCCAGTTCTAAATCCATTGTTAAATTTATTTCCTGCAATTTACGAGCGGTTTTTTTGCTGGATGTTGCCTGCCGCAGAAGCTTTGGTTGATTTAGAAGTAATTAAGTAAGCGGGCCCGGAGGGAATTTCTCGTACCGAAACACGTTTAGTGGGATTGAAAATCCCACCGTTTTCTTTACGGGTTTCGTAGAGCCGCTTTCTTTCGCGAAAGAAAGGGGCCGTACTTTTGAACCCTCGACTTGCAGCTATCCTTTTTTTATTAAAAGGCTGCCACTCTAAACCAAACTGAGTTACGGGCCCGTGCTTATGGCTTTAAATCTGTATTTAAAAAAGTTTGTAAGCAGAGCTAAACCAGATTTGGCTGACTTAGATGTGTTAAGTGGACTGGAGGGGACTTTCTTGTACTCGAAACCATTTGCGGCATCTTTAGATGTCGCCGCTTTTCTTTTGGGTTTCGTAGAGCCTTTTCTTTTCGCGACCAGAGGAAACAATATTCGTTTCCTTGGCCAAGAAAAAAGCGAAGCTTTTTTCTCTGGAAGAAAAGGCCGTACATTTGAACCCCTAGCCTCTCGCTTGCAAAGCGAGCGTTCTTTCCTGCTGCAACTTTATTTCAAAGCTGCCGTACCAGGTTGGACTACCAGCCCACGCGGGCCCAGAGGGATATTCATTTATGCTTTTGAACCCTCGACATCTTGCTGTCTTTAGTTGCGCGCTAGCGCACAGTGCATCGCGTTAGCGATGCGCTCAAAGCGCCAGCCGATTTCGCGGCTGTAAGAGGCAAGCGCTCTAACCAAGCTGAGCTATGGGCCCACATGATTTTGCGGTTTTAACAGTTTAAAAATTAAATGGTTAGAACAGCCGCTTACCAAATCTCTTGCCCTGCCACAGCCGTAACCCAGCTGGCGTGTTAGTCGTATTTGCTGCCGCAAATACAACGGCCGAAATAAAATTAAAACAGCCGCTTACCAAATCTCTTGCCCTGCCATGCATAGCTGCGTTTTTTGGCATCTGGATAGCCGCACTTTGAACAACGGCTAGTCTGTTTGTGATAAGAATGATAGCCACATCTCCTGCATCTGAGATGATTTATTTTTCCGCTTTTTTTACCTTGTGAAGGCGTACCTTTTGTCATTGTGATTGCGCGGCTTGAAGTGCCCCGCGCTGGCGTAACTGCAATTCAAAAACCAGTTGTGGGTTTTTGTTATGAAAAATGCGCGAAAACCGCATTTTCCATTCAAAACCAGAGGAAATTCTATAAGAATTTCCTTGGCCAAGGAAAAAGCTATGCTTTTTCCTCTGGACTCGCCATTTAAGCGAGCGGCGAGTTTTTGTTATGCCTGATACCAATAATTCAGGTTT
>JAHFKX010000068.1 GCA_023245115.1 Candidatus Woesearchaeota archaeon | reverse complement strand
GTATAAAATACATCGCCAGCTTTTTCATCATGCTTGTCCAACCATGAGTAAAACTCATTTGCTTCTGTTTTTTTGCTTGTGTCTACGAGTATTTCCAGCGTTCTGTGTGCTGCGGTCGGATTGGTTGGTGCTAGCTCAAGCACATGCCGGTGGCAGGCCAGCTCACTGCTGCTGTCTCTAGACTTGCGCAGGACTGATGCCTTGCCCAGCCATAGTTCAATGTCATCCGGCCGAATATTAAGCAGTGTGTCGTACTGCTGCAAAGCAAATGTTTGGTCTTCATGTGTTGTTTCAGCCATGGTAAGGTTTCAGCAGCTCCTTGAGCTTTGCCAGCGTGGCATCGTCCTGCGGGTTCAAACGAAAGGCCTGTTCGTAGTATTCAATGGACTTGCGCGGCACGCCAATGCCTTCAGCAACATCCGCGCGCCTTTTCCACATATCTGGTGAGGCGGGTTCTATTTTTTCAAGAAGCGAAAGATTTTGTAATTTTGTTCTTTCGTCAAAATGTGCCAGCGCAGTTCGGAGATTCGGCCAAACCGGCAGGCTCGTTCGTTTTAGCAATGCTTGATAGTAAAAGTCGAAAGCGAAATTTGGCACGCCTGCTTTTTCTGCGACTTGTGCCTTTCGCAGCCAGACGTCTGGCGTGAACGGTGCAACGTTTTTGATTTCCGAGAGCCAGCCCGACGCAAACGATGGATTTTTCGTAGTTATGTCGCCAATCCGCTGCCAGATTTGCTCGCTTGTCGGAATCTCCCGCAGGTATTGCAGGTAGTAATGCATTGCCCGCTGATGGTTGGATGCGCTGTGCGCAATATCGCCTATCTTTAAGACCGCGCTAACGCCGCCCTCAAATGTCAGCGGCTCGGAAGTGGGCTCGACCAAGTCAATATGATGGATTAGGTTTTCATCAATTTTGTGCGGTTCAAGTTTTGGTATGTCCAGCGGTTTTATAGTTGCGATATTTATTGGAGCAGCCGTAGCCTGCGTGGCAGCCACTATTTGCTCTTCTATTAGTTCGGGAGCTTTTTCTTGGACTTCTTTTTTGCCAAGAATTTCAACTTTGCCTCCGGGGTAGGTTGTAGTTTTGTGATTTTGCTGAAACCTTTGAGTAAGCGATTCAAGCAGCGCCCCGTTGCCTGTGAAACGTGTATAACTTGCGGCTTGCAGGACATCGCTGCTTAGTGAGTCAAGCGCGCCAGCATTGCTTAGGACTGGCTGGCCATCTTTAGATAGAATAAAAATGCTGTCAGGGGCATTAAGCTGGGTTTTGTGAAGTAACGAGTTCCGAAAATCTACTACATTAACCGTAACATGAATCGCATCGGTTACTACTACTTTTCCGGGTTGGCCGTCCTCGCCTCTAATTCGTATAACTGCCTGGTGTGCTAGGAACCATTTTATCGCGTCCTCTACGGTTTGGCTGTCTGCCGCATCTGCCATGGTTTAAGCTTAAGGAAAAGAGATAAAAAGGTTTCTGCTTAGGCTTGTTTTTGATTTTAAGCTGCTTCGGTTAGCTGGTATTCGCAGGCCGCTTTGTTGGCCAGCAGTTTGTCCAGCGTAGCCTGCTTCCTGGCCCTGAACACTGTCCGCTCCGCGCCCATGCCCTGCTGGTCCTGGATAACATAAACCTGTCCGTAGATTGGCGTTTCGTTTCTGCGCGGGTCAGTCCCTATATCACCAAGCAATATGAATGTGCAGTCCTTTGCTGAAGCCCCAACGCGCAGCGTGACATCACCATCAACGGTTATCGTGGAGCGTTCTGCGGAATCTCCGCAGCCATCGCAGTTGCCTTTTATTTTTGCAACAGAGTCTTTCATACTGTCAAAACAACCGCCACCAACGTTTCCTACAATTTCCAGATTCGAGTGCTCGGCGAAGACGCCAAAGTTATTGCCAGTGTTGCCTTCTACGTAGATGTCAGAGTGCTTCGCGCCAAAGCCGCAGTTGAACTCTGATGGGCCGTAAAGTTTCAGTGAGCAGTGCTCCGTATGTGCGCCAAAGCTAGTGCCGACATCGCCATAAATTGTGGCTGCGAGTTTTCTTTCCGGTTTGCCGGCCAGCCAGTGGCATAAATCATCAAGTTTTGGACTGGTGCGCATGGTGCGCAATATGTATGTACTACCTTGTTCAATAAATGTTATTGGTGGTTTATTATTATTTACGAATGCTTCTGGCAGGTCGAGCACAAAATTATTATCGCCGCGATTGTATGCGACCTGCACAAGTGCGGTCAGGAAAACGCTGGTTGTGTAACTAATAATATTTTCAGGAATATTTTTTTGCGCATAGGCCGGGAAGTATGATAGGAAGGCATAAACTGTTGTCTTAGTAATCCCAAGGCCCGAAAATTCGTTCACTAGTTTTTGCAGATAGTTGTGCGTTTTAACTTTAGAGTTATTCCGTAATTCTTCCCCGAAACGTAATATGATTTTATTTAACGCAGCCTGAAAGCCAAGTGGGTCTTCGACTTTAATTTCCTTCTCTTGCATCGGTGTTTCTAAGTCTTTCAGCAAATCCTTCAGATTATCTGTTGGTTTCATTTTGTTATTTTTGTCTGATTAAAACCTCTCGCCTGTCTTTTAAAAGGTAAAAGCTGCAGCCCTTGCCTGCATGCTGTTTTATGTAATTTAGTGTGTCCTTCGAAAGGCTTATGAATTTTGTGTTTTTTGCGGAGGCGCCGAAACGATAGCCGGGCTCGCCATCCACAGTTACTGTGCAGTATTTGGCGCCGTCTATACAATATTTTCCCGTATTACCAGTTATTTTTATATCAAGACTCCATGCGCTGCTGAAGCACTCTTCGCCAAGATTGCCCGCCACAATAAATCCTGAGAAGCCGGAACTTTGCCCGATTTGCCCAACGTTGCCCTCGATTTTTGTCGAGCAGTACACTGCTTTTTGCCAGCAGGCGTGACCTAAATTTCCGCGCACCCGCACTTTCAGCCGCCGGTGTTTTTGGCCCATAAATGCGTAGCCGAGATAATCGACTGGCGAGGCCTGCCGCAAGTCAAGCAGAAAGTCGTTGTTGCCCTGCCCATAAGACATGCGGATTAGAGCTGAGAGGAAAGGCCCAGTAACAAACCTAAAATAATCATCGCCGTCGTATGCTATGACTGCCTGCGAAAATTGTGTAATCATTTTTCCGGTGACTGTTTCGACGCCGGAGTTTGCGATTGCTTCTAAATGAGAGTTATGTATATTTTTCCAGTCAGGTCTCGATGAAATGCCAAGCCTATTTTTCAGGCAGTGCTCATATGCCTTCAAGAGATTTTGGTTGGCTGGCTCGATTGTGCCTGGCTCGACTCTTAGCGGCTTCTCTTGCACTGGTTCTTCTAAATCTCCTAATATTCCTTTCAGATCACGTTTCATGAAGCACCTTTTTCTTGCCGAATAAAAAGTAAATTTTGCAGTCTGGCCCAGCATTGTTTTTCAGCATGCTGAATGCATAATACGAATCAACAGTAAATATACAGTTTTTTGCATCCTGGCCTAGGGCGTTGGTGGCTTCGCTCATACTATTCCATTTGTTAAGGCCAATTCGCGCTACGCTATCCGATCGGTATATTGGTGGAAGTTGGTTCAGTGGCGGATAGTAGTACGTCGGTATTTCTTTGCCAATACCGGGTATGCCAATAATCTTTATTTTTACTGGCTTGCCATGCCTGCCAGCCAAGCCCATACACAGCCCAGATATTTTGCAAGAAACCGGCCGGATATCCAGCTCGAAATCGTTGTGGCCAGTGTCATACGAAGCTTGTATTAATCTGGTAATGTAGTCGCCTATCACATTGCTAAACTTGTGTTGCGCATCAAATAATTCGGACCTTTGCAAAAATCCCGATACTGCCTGCGGCGTTATGTCTAGGTTGGCAAGGCTTTTTAATTCGCGGTCTCCTGAAAAAAATTCTTCGCAGCCGATGATTAATTTTTTTACTATCTCTTCCAGTGCTTTCGCTTCTTCTGCGCCTTCTATTTTTAGCTGTTTCTCTTGCGTTGGCTCTTCCAAATCTCCTAATATTCCTTTAAGGTCTTTCTTCCGCATGGCCCCTCGTATGGCTTTGTTTCTCCGTTTTTGCTGATGAGTAAGAGTTTGCATGCCACGGGTAAGTTTTGCGGGCCGCGATGTAAATTCTCAAATGACTTTGCTTTTATTATGCAGTGACTCGCTCCAACCGCAAGTTCTGGCCCGATTTTTCCAAGAAGCTCGAACGTAGATTTACTGGCATAACTGCAGGACGCGAGGCCAACGTTTCTAAGAATTTTTAGCCTTGACCGGCGCGAGCTTCCGCCGAATTGCAGGCCAGCATTTCCGGAAACATAAATGTTTGAGTTTTCAGATTGGAAAAATGCCATGCGTCCGCAGTTTCCGAAGACGTGAATTTCGGAATTTTTACTGCTTGTGGCAAAGTGATCGCCAACATTACCGGACACTTTCATTTTTATATATTTGAATCTATCACAATTTTTGCCAAGATCGCCTAAGATAGAAATTTTAATTTGCTCATCTCTTTTACCTTTTAAGTAAAGTCCGAATTGCGTTATTTCTTTATTTAGGTGTTGGGTATAAATCATAAATCCGTTTTTCCCCAGGTTATATGCTGCCTGTATCAGCGCAGTCAGGAACATGCCTGCCTCCGATGCGAATTGCGCGTCTTGCTGATATGCGCCCAGCTCCAGCGAGAATCGTTCAATTAGCATAGGTGTTAGCTCGAATTTTGAAACTGATTTCAAGTATGCCCGATAAAACTCCCAGTATCCTGTGCTATCATAGGCTGGCTTTTCCTTGTAAACGCGTGTCAACTT
>JAHFKX010000016.1 GCA_023245115.1 Candidatus Woesearchaeota archaeon | reverse complement strand
ATTGGTTTTGGGGTGTTAAAGTCACTTGATGACTCTGGGTTTATATCAAGATACATGAACACAACACATTTTCAGAATTCCTCATTCGCGATGTTGCAGCAAGGCATAAAGGCGCCGCTTCCAAAGACCTTGATTGCGCGGCTTGAGTATGTGTATAACTCAACTGCTTGCTATAACGAGTCCGGTTCATTTGGCGGCTGCGGAGTTAATTTTACTGGTGGACAATCAACTACGGTATATTATACTGCGGCTAATAGGACGGAACCGATTACGATTAAGTTCTATCTGGCAAACGTTTTTGAAACCGCAGTAAAGGAGGCAACATAATGAGGCGCGCGCAATTTTGGGCAATCTCAATAGTTTTGCTTTTCATAGGTGCAGCAATAATATTTACATACGTCCGAAGCTCGGAAGCAGTATCTGTAAAACTTTTTACTGAGACGTCTGATTTACAGCTTCAAAATGCAATTAATGCAATTAAGGAGCGAAATGGCTGGCTGCTTAGCTCCGCAAATGACTGGTTTAACCTGAACTGGAATTACCGAAGGCTTGTAGAATTAAATTCGGCCGGCGGCACGACAGAATTTAACGCATTCATAAACGATGCAGCTAAGATTAGCAATTGTGTTGATGATGTCAGAGTTACGTGGATGAACGGTACGGAGCGTGAGTCGAACGTTTCCGCGACAGCACCGCCTTGTAATATTACGATAGTTGCAAGCGCAGGCCCGCAGAATTACTACATATATTATGGCAACCCATCTGCAGCTACGCCGAGCTACAGGCTGGCAAGTACAGTTATACAAGGTACTGAGACAAGTGCAGTGGTTTATGCGGAGGTAGAAGTGCCAACAAAAAATTTATGTACACATCTGAATGAACTTTACCCGAAACTTGGAATTGCTACAAATTGCAGCTTGAGAAATACGGCGTGTGCAAGCCCAGCAACACAGGTAAACATTACATTAGTTATGCAAAGCACAAATTTGTTTTTTAATGGAACAATACAGCCGCCACCTTGTCCATAGGTTTAAAAGTTATTTGGCGCACTATTGTTCATGCACGTACGGGAAATAAAGGATCAGTTGCCGGAGAAACTTTATTGTGAGTTGGAAGGTGTGGGTGAACTCAGGCCATGCCAGCAGAAAGCGATTGGAGCCGGCTTGTTGGATGCAAAGAGCCTGCTTGTTTGTTCACCAACCGGCTCGGGAAAGACCCTTGTTGCTGAAGTAGCTGCCATAAAAAATATTTTGGAAGGCAAAGGCAAGTGCGTTTACATTGTTCCTTTGAAATCATTGGCTACAGAGAAATTTGAGGAGTTTAAAACAAAGTACGAAAAACTTGGTGTTAAGGTTGCTATATCTATTGGTGACCTTGATTCTACCGATCCATGGTTGGCTGAAAAAGATTTTATAATAACTGTTTCTGAAAAGCTTGATTCTTTGCTGCGCCACGGATGCCCATGGATTTCTCAGGTTGCAACTGTTGTGATTGACGAAATACATTTATTGAATGACCCCGGTCGCGGGCCAACATTGGAAATTCTAATTACGATGTTAAAAAATATTTTAAATTCACAATTCATTGCGCTTTCAGCGACAATCGGTAATCCAAAGGAGCTGGCTGCATGGCTTGGTGCGGAGTTTGTTGAAGATTCATGGCGGCCTGTGAAGCTATATGAAGGTATTTTTGATTCAAAGGAAATAAATTTTTTCGAAGGAAAAGGAAATATTTCTATTAACGAGAAACATGCAGAGCCGGCAGTTCAGCTTGCAATAAATACTATGAACGGCGGCAAGCAGGCCCTTGTTTTTTGCGCAACAAAACAATCTGCTGAAGCAATGGCAGAAAAAATTAGTAAAGTAAATACAAATGCGCAGCAAATTGATTTAGCAAAAAAGATTTTACATGTGCTTCCAAAACCCACAGTGCAATGCAGAAAGCTGGCAAAATCAGTTTTGCGTGGCGTAGCTTTCCATCACGCAGGCCTTGTGCAAAAGCAAAAATCTTTGGTAGAGACTAGTTTCAGGAATGGTGCTGTAAAAATAATATGCTGCACGCCAACGCTTGCTGCTGGCGTTAACCTGCCAGCCTTTCGTGCAATTATGAAATCCCTGAAGCGCTACTCCGAAAAGTGGGGCTATTCATGGATTCCTGTTTTAGAATATAAGCAGATGACCGGACGCGCTGGCCGGCCAGGTATGGAAGAATTTGGCGAGGCGATTTCCATTGCGAGTAATGAAGACGAAGCCCGCGAAATTTATGACAAATATATATGCGGCGTGCCGGAAGAAATTGACTCGAAGCTGGCAGTTGAGCCGGTTTTAAGGATGGCTATTTTAGGTTTGATTGCATCTGGTTTTTGCAAAGCACAGGATTCGGTAATAAAATTTTTCGAAGATACATTTTATGGCTTCCAGTATGCAAATGACTACGAAATTAAAATGAAAATTATAAAAATTTTGCAGAAGCTTAAAGATTACAATTTTATTGAGTCAAATGCTGAAAAAGTTTATCCGACTTATTTGGGTAAGCGCGTCGCAGAATTATATTTAGATCCTGAATCAGCATTTACATTAATAAATGGTTTGAATGTTGCAAATACTGCTGAGACGCAGGCAATTTCGTATTTGCATTTGATTTCGTCCGTAATAGAAATTCCGAATTTGAAATCAAGAAAGTCGGATTACGAATTTATGCAGGAAAAGCTCATAGAGTATGAGCAGTTTTTGCTTATTAAACCACCTTCAGAGTTTTCGTGGGAGTATGAAGATTTTCAGGATGCGTTTAAGACTGCGCTGTTTTTTGAGGACTGGATTTCAGAGAGGACTGATGATGAGTTGATGGAAAAGTATAAAATCAGGCCCGGCGAGATTCGCACGAAGCTGGCAAATGCAGATTGGATGTTGTATGCCTGCCAAGAAATTTCCCGCATCCTGAATTTTAAAGATTTAATTTCAGATATAATGAAATTGCGCGTGCGAGTGAAGCAGGGAATAAAAGAAGAGCTGCTCCCTATTGTCAAGCTCAGGGGAATTGGCAGGTTTAAGGCGCGAAGAATGTTCCGTGCCGGCTTGACTAATTTGCAGAAAATAAAGGCTGCAAACTACCAATTGCTTGCTGAGCTGGTTGGCCCAAGGACTGCTGTTAGAGTGAAGGGACAGCTTGGGGAGAAAGTCGAAGTATTAAAAACAGTTAAAAAAGGACAATTAGAGCTTTCAGACTATTAGGGGCTGTAGTCTAACTTGGTCACAACGCCAAAACCCGATTGTTTTGTTGGGTCTTTGGCCTGCCAAAGAGGACTCGCGGTTCGGGTTACTGCTTACGCGGTAAAGAAAAACTGCGCGGTCGAGGTTCAAATCCTCGCAGCCTCATTTTAAAATAAAATGAGACTCGCCAAAACGTAAAGTGTTTTGGGCGTTGCCCCACTTAATTTATTTTTCTTGCTATGACCAAGAACGCAGTATGCCCCAACATCATGTGCTCCGGGCGGGCTAACTGCTTGCCATCTTGCTGTTCGATCTTCCACTCCCGCTGGATTGTTTCAACAACTTTCTCTAGTTGCCAGTGTGAGTTGAGTTTCTCAACCAGCCCGATTGCCTGCGTTATCTGCGGGCAGTACGCAACCAAATAGCCACCAACGCGCAAAGCAGATTCAGCAGGTTTCAGAATAAGCCAAGGGTCAGGCAAGTCAACAGTAATCAAGTTAACATCCTTCTCAGAAATTCCTTTTATTGCGTCAGCGTTTTTCAAAACAATATTCTCGAAGCCCAAAAATTTCACGTTCTTGTCAACCATTTCAAAAAAGTCTTTGCGAATTTCGTACGAAGTAACTTTCTTGCAGATGTTTGCGAGCTGTGTTGCAAGCCAGCCAGACCCCATTCCAACATCCACGCAGACAGAATTCTTTCCGATTCCGGTTAGAGAAATAATCGCCCCAAAATCTTTTGGCAGAATCACCGCGGAATTTCGTTTGGTGCCGTGCAGCAGGTCGTAAAACATTGGCTGTGCCAGAGTTATTTTTTTTCCGGATGTTGTTTCAATAGTAGTCCCGTAATTCTTTCCTACTATTTTTTTCAAATCAAGCAGGCCAAAGTCAGAGTGCCAGCTACCATGGCCGGCAATCGCGAGTTTCTTTCTGCCCGCGTACATTAATAAGACATTATCACTATTTTTAATTTTCATATCTATTTTTATATACAGATAGGTTTTAAAACTTGCTTTTTGGCTGTGTTCTATGGAAGAAGCGAAACCTAAGGCAGGCCTGCTTGCCAGCATAAAGCATGTTTACGAGCACAAGTACAAACTGCTCATGCTTATTACAATTGGCATAGTTATACTTTCTATTGGCGTTTTGGCATATCAAAAGGCTACGACAGGCGAATTTGTCAAAAAGGACGTTTCACTGAAGGGCGGGCTTGTTATTACAATCAAAACAGACCAGGAGTTTAATGTTGACACGTTGCAGGCCCAGCTTGCAAGTTCGCTTGGCGTTTCAGTAGATGTGAAATCGCTTTCGGCGCTTGCAGGCCAGCGGATCGGATATACAATAGAAGTTGAGAAACTTGGCCAGGACAAGGTCAAAGCAGAAGTTGAGAGGCTTACCGGCGTGCCGTCAGCTACATATACGATTGAGGAATCCTCAAGCAGCCTGTCGGAGTCTTTTTTTAAGTCCGTTGTCAAGGCACTTTTTGCAGCGTTTATTTTTATGTCAATTGTTGTTTTTATTTATTTCCGGGCGCCGGCACCAAGCGCTGCGGTAATTATGGCTGCGTTTTCCGATTTGATAGGCACGATTGCTGTTATGCAGCTTTTGAACATCAAACTTTCGAGCGCAGGCGTTGCAGCTCTTCTTATGCTGATAGGCTACTCAGTTGATACGGATATTTTACTCTCGACCCGCGTGCTTAAGGGCACAAGGTCTACGATGGAAGAAATTTATAGCTCGCTTAAGACTGGACTGACGATGCAGACAACTGCAATTGCCGCGCTGGCTGTGCTGTATATTGTCGCGCCAGCAGCTACGCTGAGGCAGATTTCAGTTATTCTGATTATTGGTTTGATATTTGATGCTCTCAATACTTGGATTCAGAACGTCGGCATATTGAGAATGTACTTGGAGTGGAAGAAAAAATAAAATGGGAAAGCTTAAGGAAATATTCACATCATGGCGCGTATGGCTCCTCATATTAATGATACTTGCTTCGTATGCGGCTATCAATCCAAAGTTTACTTCTGATGGCCTGATAATCTCACAGGTTGATTTTAACAGTTCGGCATATATTAATAGCGTGCCAAATAACGTTAAATTAACAGAATTTAACGGAAAATCTGTTAGTCTTTTACAGGATTACGATGCGCTTGCAGCAGCCGTGAAACCCGGCGATCTTGTAAAGATAACTGCTCAACGTAGATTGTTTGCCTTCCATGCAGCTGAAAAAGATAATCAAACGTATTTGGGAATAGCAGTCGAGCAGGCCCCGACATCTAACCTGAAGAAAGGGCTGGACTTGGCCGGCGGTGTCCGTGTTTTGCTAAAGCCAAAGGAAGCGGTATCGTCTGAGCAGTTTGCAGATTTGGTAGATATAACACAAAAAAGGCTTAATGTTTTTGGATTGAAAGATATTAGCGTAAAGCAGGTTTCAGATTTCGGCGGAAACAAATTCCTCCTTGTTGAGATGGCCGGCACGACGCAACAAGAGGCAATCAAACTGATTTCACAGCAGGGCAAGTTCGAGGCAAAGATTGGCAATGAGTCCGTGTTCCTCGGCTCAGACATAAAGCAGGTTTCTAGGTCAGTACAGCAAGGGGCGGGCGTTTACAAGTGCGGACAGGACAAAAGCTGGGCCTGTAATTTCCGTTTCCCCGTAACAATAACGCCTGAGGCAGCGAAAAGGCATGCAGAAATAACAAGCAAAATACCAATAGCTTCTGGGTCAGTAGGCCAGGACAGCTACTTAGAAAAAAAGCTCGATTTATTTGTTGACGATGAACTTGTTGATTCACTGTATATTTCTTCTTCTCTGAAAGGACAGGAAACGACAGAGTTTTCGATACAGGGTTCTGGTACTGGTGGGACAAGAGATGCTGCGTTTAGTACTGCACTAGACAACATGAAACGATTGCAGACAATTCTTATTACTGGTTCATTGCCGGTTAAGCTGCAGATAGAAAAGATTGATGTTATATCGCCCGCACTTGGTTCGGAGTTCCTCAGGACAGCAATAATTGCGCTTTTGGCTGCGGTGGTTGTGGTTGGAGTAATTATTGCGATTCGTTACAGGAAGCCGCACATAGCAATTCCGATTATGCTAACCAGTTTGTCAGAAGTATTCATTGTATTTGGAATTGCGGCGCTCATAAAACAAAATATTGATTTGGCGGCAATTGCCGGTGTGCTGGCAACCGTCGGCACCGGGGTAGACGCGCAGCTAGTCATAACCGATGAAGTCCTTGAGTTCGGCTCTCAGTTTTCCCATGACTGGAAGGAAAAGCTCAAGCGCGCATTATTCATAATTATGGGCTCTTACGCAACAGTTGTCGCGGCTATGCTGCCGCTGCTTTTGATTGGCGCAGGCCTGCTGAAGGGCTTTGCAATCGTTACAATAATCGGCGCGTCTATTGGCGTTTTCGTGACGAGGCCGGCTTATGCGAGAATTATTGAAGTTTTGTTGAAGTAAGTAGCTAGTAAACTTTATATACAATACAAATAAGCAGTTAACGATGGCCACGTTAAGCGCGTTCAGGGGTAATTATGGTTCTTGAGGATTTAATTCCCGTTCGGACTGCGGAGCGCAAGCCATATGAGATGCTGCCGATTGCATTCATATATGCGACTGTCTCGCTTTTTGTGGCGCAGTGGATTTTTCCGTCGCAGGCAGCTATAGTTGCGGTTTTTATGACTACCATTGCATGCCTGCCATTAATGATAAATATTGTTGGTTTCGAAAAGGAAAAGCTTGAGCATCATAAGGATTACCTGAGAGATGTTATTTATTCTTTGTTCGGGAGGGCGCACCCCGAGCGCGCAGAGCCAGAGGAGCGGGTTTTGCCGTTTTTTATATTTATGTTTCTCGGCCTGACAATTGCGATTATTATTTGGTTTGTTGTTCTGCCAAAAGATACGGCGCAGAATCTGTTTTATGTTCAGCTTAATACAATACGCGACATTAATACGGGCATACAGGGCGGCACTACTGCTTCGCTTTTCTTTGCTAAAATTTTGTTGAACAATGTTAAGGTGCTTGCATTTAGTGTTTTGTTTTCGCTGATTTATGGTGCAGGTGCTATTTTTGTATTGGTGTGGAATGCATCAGTAATTGGAGTTGCGATTGGCGATACTATGAGAACAGCATTCGTCAAGGCTGCTACTGCGGCTGGCAGCGCGACTATTGGCGTGACTAGTTACTCAACTGCCGTATCTGCATCAATTTTTAGGTACATGATTCACGGCATTCCTGAAATTCTTGCGTATTTTATCGGTGCGCTGGCTGGTGGATTAATTTCAGTTGCTGTCGTCAGGCACGAGTGGAATTCGGAAAAATTTGAGGAAACAACGTACGATGCGCTTGGTTTGGTTGTTATAGCAATATTAGTACTCATACTGGCTGCGATTTTAGAGGTGGCAGTGTCACCGCTTGTTACGGTTTAGAAAGTGTTAAAAGATTTTCTAAACATATCGTTTTATGGAAGATTTAGGCTTGTTCGTGGAAAAAAAGTTTGTTGTTGCTACGAACATTGCTTTGGCTGATGCGGCAGGCAAGCTCGCGAAGCAAACAGAAGATTATGCAGTGGCAAAGCCATTTGTCCGAAGAGGAGAGTGGTATTTTGCACAAATTTCGTACAAGGATGTTGGCCGGTTTGTTCAGGTCGATGTCTGGCTCGAGCAGACAGAAGCGGGAAAGATATTATTGTTAAGCGCAGGGTCGCTTAATAATTCAAAAACTCGCGGCGAGTTTTTGTTATTCCACATTCTTTCGCGGTATCAAGATGGAAGAGGTGAAAGGCATTTATTAAATAGTGTTGCTAACTCTTTGGAAAGGGTTATTCTTGTAGCTTAGCCAAATAATACTTTCATGCCAGCCTCGATAATTTCGTTTGTGCCTGCCTCGGCCAGGCCTGGCACTTCGAGCTTCTGGCCCTGCTGCAGTTTAAAATATTCATAGAACTTTTTCGTGGGCTCGAGCCATTTTGACAGGCCAGCCTTTGAGCTTTCGACGAAGCCTTTTTCTATTAGGAGTTTTATGTGATTATATGCTTTATTACTTCTTACTCGAACAACATCACACTGCCGCGAACCGCTGCGCCATGCGATGTAGGCGAGCGTTTCCAAAACTGACTTGTCAAATTCGGGCTCTGCAACATCTTTTATGACCGGTATATACTCGTCACGCACTTTAAATTTCCAAGCATTGTTGTCGTTTACGAGCTGAACGCCGTGCTTACCCTCGTGTTCTTTTTGCAGTTCTAATAGTATGTCTTTAATTTTGCCGCGTTGTATTACGCTTAATTTCTCGCCAAGTTTTTCTATTGTAACGCCGTCTGTGACACAATAAAGAATTGCTTCTATCCTTGCCTTGAGTTCTTCTGAACTAATCTCGTCACCCGTTGTGTCAGCAACCCTGTTGGCTGTGTGAGCGTTGGTTGCCTGCCCTTCCGCAACGGGCTGTTGAATCGTCTTGGCCATAATCATAGAGAACTCAAGGTATTTATTAAACTATCGTTGCCGCGTAATTAGTCCCAACCAGGCGTCGGATATGCCTGACTACTGCACACGCCATCGTTACAGGAACTGTCTGGGCATGTGTAGTGATATGCTTTTAGTAAATTATTGTTGTCGCAGGCATATTCTATTAGCGTATCAGTGCCCATGCAAGAATCTTCCGCCGTAAAGCTGCTTCTCGCGTTTGCGTCAATCCCCGCTGCACTGCCTTTTGTTAAGACGTTTTTTCCGCCGTCAGAATCAGCGCAGGTTTGTTTAAGTGTGCAACTCCCTTTTCCGTCGCATGTGCTGCTTTGGCCTGCGATTGTGCATTGCGTGCCTTCGGCTTTCAGTGGGCACTTCCTGTTACAACCATCGTCTTCACCACCGCACTGCGAAGTACATGAAGGTTCGCACACCAGTGGTATTGCAGTCATTATATATCCAAGTACGCCCTCACTACGGGCGCCTTCGCAATTGCTTTGGACTGATGCAAAGTGGTCTGCGCCGCGCAGGCATCTATACAGTGGGATTGTTCCTGGCTCCTGCCGGTCATAAACATAACCAAGCTGGCCTACAAATTTATTGCTCTTTATCGCGCCCCTGCCAGAGTTTTCGCAGTTTTCATCACTGGAAATCATGGCCTCGCGCCCATTTACCATACACCTGACGAGGAGATGTGTGCCATCTACGCGCGTGTTAAAAACATATCCTAACGGACCAACGTATCTTTGGCCTGCCACTTCACAAGTATTGCTGTTTTGCATAGATTCGAAAGCATCATTTCCATTAACACATCTGACCAAACGTGCAGTGTATGCGGACGCATCTTTTACAGCATTTCCTGTGCCTATATAATTACCTGTGAGAATATTGCTAAAAACGGCTATGGAAATAGTTATCGCAATAACTGCTATAATTATCTGCTTAGATGTCATAGACAACTGTTCAAAGGTATGTATTAATATATTATGCACTACTTTAAAAGAACACTCTATTGGGTTTCTTGTTTGGATTTTGCTTTTTTTGTTACTTGCGCTTTAGTTGGTTCTGATTTGGTCAGTTCTTCCTTGGCCGGCTCGTTCTCCTGCGGCTCGAATTCTTCTTTTTTTATTGTAACATCACTCAAGCCGTTGTTCAAATCGATAAATATTTCTTTGAATGCCTCTTCCTGCCGCAATTCTATTTTTTGATGCTGTGCCAAGTGAAGCAGTGGCAACAGCGTCCATATAATGTCTTTTTTTTCTTTGCTTGGCAATATTTCTGAAAATGTAACAGAATTTCTGTTGAATTTGCTTACAAAAGACTTTATTTTACCCCAAAGTGTTTCGATTTTTGCGAAGATGTCAGATTTTTTAACCGTAATCTCACGCGGCTTTCGAAGCTCAGCCATATCCATTTGTTTTTGCTCACGTCTTTGGTCTACTTCAAGGGCTTTTTTCAGGGCGTCAATAAGCTCGAAAACAGTTACTTTTCTTCGCCTGACGCCAGGTATTCTTGCGGAGAGTGAGGCTTTCTTGAAATGTTTTTCTTCTTCTAAATCAATTAAATCATTTTCAGGTAGTTCTTCGGCATAGTCATCCGGATTTTGCAGGGCCAGCAATTGCTCTACGCCGAGCCGTTCAGTTTTCATTTTCAGCAGGATGGCCGCAGCCAGAACAACCTTACCAGACAGCCTGAAATTATGCTGTTTTAATTCGCGCAGTACGCGCAGGTATTCTTTTGCCAGAACAGAAACATCTAAATCCCATGGGTCAACCCTGCCAGCCCGCACTAAATCATAAATAATGGCCTGCCATTTGACGTCGTCCCCCTGCAGAATCATATCATATATCTCGTTTGTCATCTTATATCACGCTCAAGAAGAACAAGGCTGCGCTTATTAGCATTTCCCCTGCCCAGATGCCCTTGCTCCACCGCCAGATTTTTTGGCCATCAAGGATTGCGAACGGCAGCAGGTTGAAAATTGCCAGCCATGCGTTTACTTGGGCGCCGGTTTTGAAAACAGTAAGCCCGAGAAGGGAAAACGCGATCGCAAAAATTAAAGTTAGGATGTTGTTTACGATAGGCCCTGCCAGACCGATTTTTCCCATTTTTTCAAGATTAATATTAACTTTTTTCATTACAAAGCCGTTTTTTGTTTCTCGGATCGGAGCAATCATTGTTGCGCCGGGCGCAGCGAAAACAAAGCCACCTCGCGAAATTAATGCCATGCCAACTGCCAGCAGAATGCCGAAAGGCCACATCCTGAATTCAGCCCATAGGCCATACTTCTCCGCCACGAATTTGTGGCCGAGCTCGTGCAGCACGAATGCAAAACCAACTGCGATCAGAGTTTCAACGAAAAATTTTGGTTGGTAGTTAAAACCATTGGAAAATATTTCTTTCGGAAAGAGTACCAGCGAGAACGCGAAGGCAAGGGCAAGCAGGGCAACAATAATGTGCTGGATTTCTCTCGCCGAGGTTTTGAATTTTGATTTCATGGCGTTAAATCCTCACACTTACAACATTTGACCAGCCATCTTTTGTCATGTTGACACCGTAAATGTTATCTGACTCAGAAATAACTGCATCGTTATGTGTTACAATTATTACTTGTGCCTTTTGTGAATACTCTTTAAGTAATTTGGCAACCTTTTCCGAGTTTACTTTGTCGAGCGCGGCGTCAATTTCATCCAGCAAGTAGAATGGCGCTGGCTCGTGCTCCTGGATTGCGAATATGAATGCTAGGGCTGCAAGCGTTTTCTCCCCGCCGGACAGCGACGTTAAGCTTGTTCGCCTGCCTTTTTCGTCAATTATCTTCACTAATATACCGCCTTCGAACGGGTTTCCGTGATTTTCTAGTTCCAGCGTTGCATGATTTTTGTCGGCAATTTTTGCGTGTAGTTCTTTGAATTTATCAGCAACATGTTCATATGTGCTCATGAATGTATCTTTTTTCTTTTTTTCTATTTCATCTATCACGCCTAAAACATCATTCTTTTCTGCCTGCAACTTGTTTGAGCGGGAGGCAAGATTTTCGTACTCCTGCTGCACAGCTTCAAACACCTCCAAGGCCCGCATGTTTATTGAGCCTAATGACTGAAGCTTATCGTTTGTAGACTTTATTTTCTTTTTGGCGTCTTCTAGATTTTTAATTTCCAGCGGCTTAATGTCAGCAAACGGCTCGAACTCCTGTTTTAATGCGGATAGCTCTGCATCGTACTGTGCACGCTCGACCGCAAGGTTGTTTTTTTCCTGCTCCGCTTGTGAAATTTTCAATGTATGTTCATTTAGCTGTGTTTCTGTTTCTCTGAGTAGCGTACCAGACTGGTTTTTGCTTGCGAACAGCTCTTTTATTTTCGCGTGGAATTTTTCCTCGTCAGCTTCCTTGCTTTCTATTTCTTTTTCAAGTTTTTTTAGCTTAAATTCTTCATCAGAAATCTGTTTTTCGAATTCCTTTTTTTCTTTTTCCAAATGTTTAAGATTTTTTTCCATGCGGTCGAGTTCCGGCCGCAGGCCATTCTCAAGCGTTGCAATTATTGTTGCAAGCTGCGATTCGACTTCAGATTTTTTGGCCAAAAGTTCTTCAATTGCTTTCTTGCTTCCGCCAAACTGCAAGTCGCGCGCCCGCAGGCTCAGCTCGTTTCGCTCTTGTGTGAGGTTTTTTAGCTTTGACTCTAAGGCTTGCTTTTCAGCTTCTGTTGCGTTAATATTGTCTTGCGCTGCTGATATCTGTTTTGTGAGGTCTTTAGTTTTTTCCCGTAGCTTTTCTTTTTCCTTTTCACCATAGATTTCTTTAGCTAGGACTGCCTTGCCTTCCAGCTCAGCTTTTTCGGCTCTCAGGCCAGAAATTTTTTCCTGAACATTCTCGCGCTCTGCCTGCATTTGTTTTATGTTTTTGTTGATTAGTGCGAGATCCGCTTCGGTTTTGACAACCATGCCTTGAAGCTCAGTCTGCTCAAAGCCAATTCCAGAACCTTTCTCGCGGAATCCGCCAGTGATAGCGCCGCTCTGTTCGAACAAATCCCCGTCTAAAGTTACCATGCGATATTTTCCGACACCAAGCGATTTCGCAGTTTGTATGTCTTTTATGACTAGCGTGTTTCTGAAAATATATTTGAAAATATTTTTGTTTTTGAATTCGCAGGTAATTAGCTCGTGGGCCAGGCCAATTACGCCCGGCTTTTTCAATGTGCCAGCATCAATGTTCTGTCCGGCAGATATTTTATCTAGCGGAAGGAATGTGGCAGTGCCGGCCCTTGCGTCTTTGAGCGCCTGCAGGC
>JAHFKX010000067.1 GCA_023245115.1 Candidatus Woesearchaeota archaeon | reverse complement strand
CTGCTCCGAGAAGAATACAAAATTACTCCACGGTTAATTTCAGAGTTTGTGCTGCAAGTATACAAATATGGCGGCGAGCCAAACTTTGGGAAAAGCGCAGGGGTGTTTCTCACCGCGCTGATTCAGCAGTCTTTCCAGCAGGGCCACAATAATTTCACGCTCCAGCTTACCGGCAGCGAGCCGCTGCACTATCTTGGCATGCGTCTGCATGGCGAGGCAAACGAAAAATTGAAGATTGAAGTTGCAAACTGCGGAGTTTACAAACAAACGCCAATCACATGGCCAACATATGTTCCGCAGCAGCTTAGAACCAAACACTTAGCCGGCACGTTTACCTTCGGCAATGGCCTGCCGTAAAAATGGTTTACATACGCAAAAAATTTGGATGTAAAAATAACCGGCGTTAGTAGAGATTTTCTTGGTTTAGCCGACTACGCAGAGCGATGCAGGTTCGGCGTGGATAACGAAATAGTTTTAGCTGGCCTGAAAAATATGTTCTCACGCGCCAGCCACATAGGTTATTCCATAATAGACTTAAGTAAGTTGTCAGAGGCGTACCTGCTTGAAAAGGAAGAGCCTAATGTTTCGGAAGTAGATGGGGATAGCATACTAAAAACATTTGAGGACGCCAAAACAAATTTTAATTTAGTCAGAATGGTAGCATAATATGTCGCTGCCGGAACTAGCATTAGAAATTGCAAGAATTAATATTTTTGATAGCCATACTAAAGTTCATGTTGAATTAGTTCACGCCGTTCTTGATGAGGAAGGCGGGGCACGGCACGTTGTGCCGGACTTGCAAAAGGCTTATGCGGCGTGGCAGCGAAGCGGGGAAATGTCTTTGCCGCAATTAGTAGCAGATTACATAACAGACGTGCACCCAGAAGCGTTTAATCCGCCAAGCGAAGTTAAAACTTGCGCAGGCATATGGAGCGCACCTAGTTTTCACTGGCCGCACTGGGTTTACAATGTGTATGTTGTCGGACAGAAAAGAACATGGGAAGTTGAAATTGATCGAAGCAAAAGCAGTGTGCGAGGGGATTTTTACCGCGTTGGGACAAGGCGCGAATTATCAAAGTGGAATAAACGCGCAGTTATGTTTTTAGAAGGCAGGGTAACAAGACTATTATTCGATATCAGAAACAAATAAAAACTGAACAAAAACTACAAAAAAATTAAGTAGTCAGTCTGTAAACTAAATCCTTCCGCCTGACCGGCTGCGCCATCTTCATGCCAACCGACTGGCCCTTTTTGGCAGTATCTATTTTATCGTGCTCGATTTGCATGCTGGCCACGGTTTGTGTGAAATTGGTTTGTGGGCCTTCAATACTGATTTTATCACCAGCCCTAATTGCATCTTTTACCTCAACAACGCCAACAGATATTTTGTCGAAGAAGTGGCTGATCTCGCCGACCAATTTCTTGCCAGCCATTGGAACTATCTTATAGCCTGCTGGGCGCAATGCCTTGTTTGCGGCAGAGACAGCCTGCTTAACTGCCCGTTTTACAACCTTCTTGGCGGTGCGCCTTACTTGCGTTTGTACTTTTTTAACGGCCTTTCTAGCCATAGAACTTTTAGATTTAGTCTTTTTAACTTTCTTTTTAGTAGCCATAGTCTTACCCCAATATATCTAATTAGCTACGGGCTTAAATAAATAGCTTAGTATTCACTGATAAATAACAGAAATATTAATGCCCATAGTGTTCATCAGGGTTATTGTGAACAGCGCCTAGGTCGTCGTCAGGTGTTTTCTTTGGCGCAGTAGTTTTTTGTTGTTCTCCATGTAATACGCTTGCTGGTGCGTATGCCGCGGGCACCTGGATTGCTGGCACTAGGAGTTCTTGCGGTGTTTGTGCGGGCGCGCCTTCATTCTTTGGCTTGTATAGATCGAATAACTTTAGTTCAAGATTTGTCAGCCCATTTGCGTCCAGCAGCCGCATTTTGTCTGAGCTTATGTCTTTTGGTGGCTTGCCGTAGCCCTCGTTGAGATGCTCAGCATAAATCTTTTGATACGTTATAAACTCGAAATTACACGCCGTAAGATTTTCTATTACTTTTCTAGCTCTCTGCTCTGCTATTCCCCTGCCAACTTTTCTGACAACGTTGTCTTCGCTGCTTCTGTGCGCAACGCCACGGGCATACAACACAGTAGGTTCAGTTGACTTAAACGCGATTACGCAAACCGTATCAACTATTGAACCCTTGCCGCCTTTGCTGCGCACGTAATAAAATACTGGTTTCTTTGTTTCTGTTTCCATGTTAAAACCAGCAAACCAAAGATATAAAAATCTGTCGGTGCTTGAAACTATATTACGCCATCGCCTTAAGAATTTCTTCATAATCTTTTGGTTCTACCACGGCAGCGCGCGCAGTCTTATAAGCTGCGACTGTTTTGTTCAGGACAGATTTCATTTCCGTATTCTTGTCATTAGTGCGTGCCTCGAAAAGATCCAGCAGGGAAAAGCTAACAACTGCCCGCTGTCCTCGTAAGGCGTACAGCGAAATGCCGGGCTGTCGGTACTTGCTATATTCGTTGTCCTGTGAGTCTGCAAATATACTTAGAACTTTGAATTTTTTATTAACTGTGACCACGTCATCAAAAAACGGTATTATCTGGTCGCCATCAGAGCTAGCAGTTCCAAGTAAATAATAATTTATGCCAGAATAAGCTTTTTTTGGCGAAAGCGCTTTTCTCTGGAATGGCTTAAGCTCTGCCCTGCCATCTGTCAGCAAAACTTCCAAAGTGCTTGTGGGCGGGTAACACACGCCGCGGGGCAGCCTTGCCGGCGGAAATTCAGCGAGGTCAAAATAAATATCGGCATCGCCTTCTTCGTTGAAAGTGTGTCGGTAGACGTGTTCAACAGCCGCGATCGCCCTGATTAAATCAAAGTTGCTTTTCAATTTGAAAAATATTTTTTCAGACCGGAATTGCCATTGTTCTCGCATTTTAAATGTTCACTATTTTTCCTTTTTGGACAGCTTTAACAAAAGTCTGCCTGTGCTCATCGCGCAGGCCATCAGACATCAAAGAGAGAACTGCTTCAAGGCCAGAAATATCAAGCTCACCATCGCGAATAATTCTCAGAAACCTGTTCCAGTGTTGGCCATCAATTATGATGTTAGTCATGCTTATGCCGTCCCCAACCTTAGCCATTGGGCCAGCCTGCGTTTCATAATAGCGCACGCCATAAAAGCCCACATCAGAAAAAGGCTCTTTAGGAATCGGTTTTACCACCTTGTCAGATTCAAAGTCATATATAAAATGATATATACTGCCATCCTTACTTTTTCGCGCCATGTGCATACCAGAATTACGAAATTTATTTAAAGCTATCGCTTCCCAAATCCACATGGCAGCTCCATCTGTTTTATTAACACGCCCAAACGCGAGCGTAGAGTTCGAGCCGCAAAAACTAAAAGGTTTTGTACTAAGTTTACACCCACCGGCCGCAATTACATATACTGGATATAGCAGCAATCCAGATGATGTTTTTTGCATAGACGCGAAAATTGCAGGCCTTGGAGAGATTGGCGTTCAGGCATTTATGGAGCATCGCGCAGAGCCATACCGGCCAGCTACAATGAAAAATAGTGCGCACGTATACGTAGCTTGCGCACCGGAGATGGTGCCAATAGGCGAAGTAGATGAATATATCTGGGACAAAATATGGTCAGACAAGGCTAAGGCTTTTGGCGCAAAGTATGGCGCAGGCTATCAGTTTACGGCAGAAGTAAAAACATTTTTAGAACTCAAAAACACACTAGAAGGTCTCGTAGCATTAATGGCAGAGCATCATGGCGCAGCCATAAGATACAACGCAGGCGCGGAAGCGGAAAGGCAAAAGTATATTGATGAGGCAGTGCGCGAAAGGCACATTCGCAAAGTTTTAGGAGATTAGTTTTTGTTATTTTTTCAAAATATATTTGTATTCCGGCCGGGCAATCATATCTCGGAAGGCATGCTCGAACTTTGTGCAAGATACGCCAAATTCATCCCACCACCAATCGCCCTTGAATATGTCGCCGGCCAGCAGGGCATTGAGCTGGTCCTCTGTGAACGGCGGGTTTCCCGTTATGGCCGCATAAGCGTTCATCAAAAATGCGAACAGTGGCACCGGCAGCGGCAAAATCAATCGCTTTATTTTTTTAATCTCTGCGATTTTCTTAATCATGTCGACGTAAAATATTTTTTCGCTGCCAATTAAATCATAAATTTTATTTTGCGGCTTGCGAATTGATGCCTTCGTAATAACACGCGCCAAATCGAGCACGTAAATCGGCTGGCGGATTATTTTTCCATCGCCCGGAACTGGAAAAACTGGCGATTTCTCAAGAAATCGCGTAAGATAGCCAATATGTTTGTTGTCAAACGGCCCGAAAATTAATGAAGGGCGGATAACTGTGTAAGAAAGTCCGGATTTCAAAACGTACTCCTCGGCCAGCCTTTTGGTTTTAGTGTACTCGTCGTTAGCTTTTGAAATTACGACTGATGATGAAATATGTATTGTATGTTTTACGCCATATTCCTTCGCAGCATCAACTGCATTTTTAGTTGCCAAAAAAGAATTTTTGTAGAATAATTCTGAATTTTGCGTGGATATCTGCGCAGCCATTGTTATAAGCACGTCCGCGTCCTTGAGATGCTGTTGCCAGCCATCCTCCGAGCAGTCAGCCAGAATTGCAGTAATTTTCGGGTTAAGGTTTCCCAATAATTCAAGATTTTCTGCGTGCTTGTCTATGCAAACAATTTTGTCAAACTCCCTGCACAACAGCGGCACTGTGTTCTGCCCCAAGAAGCCAGCCGCACCAGTTATAACAACTTTCATGCTAAAATATAACTAGGAAAATCTTTAAAGGTTTTGTACGTCTGGTTTTAACTAAT
>JAHFKX010000066.1 GCA_023245115.1 Candidatus Woesearchaeota archaeon | reverse complement strand
TGTGCGGCTTTTCCTTATCAGCTACGTCTAAGATACGCTCAAAACTTAACTCTTCAAAATAAAGCTTATCACAAATATCGTAATCAGTTGACACCGTTTCAGGATTGCAATTAATCATTATGACTTCATAACCAAGACATTTGCACGTGACCGCACAATTAACACAGCACCAATCAAACTCTACAGACGACCCGATTCTGTATGGCCCGGAACCGAGGACTGCTATTTTTGTGCTATCATCAAAAATTATGTCGTCCTGCAATCCATTATAAGTAAAATACAAATAATTTGTTTTTGCAGGGAACTCGCCGGCCAGCGTGTCTATCTGCTTTACGACTGGCAGGATGCCGAGCTGTTTGCGCCTTTCGCGCACAATAAGTGGATCCGCCACTCTGAGACAGCGAGCCAGATGCGAATCTGAAAAGCCAAACTGCTTAGCCGTGCGCAGCAATTGCTCCGGAACAGATTTGAGAGTAAACTGCTTTAAACCGCTTTCAAGTATTATAATATTATTTATTTTTTCTAAAAACCACCTATCGATAAAAGTCATAGAATTTAACTTATCGACGGTATATCCTATTCTTAGTGCATGCGCAACGGCAAATATCCTTTTATCTGTTGGATTGCAAAGCTCATTATCTAAATTATCAAACATGCGCTCATCTGTAACACTTTCAAAACCAATCTCGAGCATTCGTATTGCCTTTTGCAGTGCCTCTTCGAACTTTCGGCCAATGGCCATAACCTCGCCAACACTTTTCATTTCGGGGCCTAATTTTTTTTTGCTGCCGTCGAATTTCTTGAAATCCCAGCGCGGCATTTTTAACACAACATAATCGAGGGCGGGCTCAAAACACATACTTGTCACCTTTGTTATTTTATTTCGTAATTCTGTGAGTGCGTATCCCAGCGCGAGCTTGGCTGCCACGAATGCCAATGGATAGCCCGTTGCCTTTGAGGCGAGGGCAGACGATCTGGAAAGTCTGGCATTAACTTCTATAACTCTGTAATCATCGCTGTCTGGATTCAACGCAAACTGTATATTACATTCGCCAACTATTTTAAAGTAACGTATTACCTTAAGCGCTAAATCTCTCAAATCATGATAATTTTTGTCTGTCAATGTCTGCGATGGCGCCACAACTATGCTATCTCCTGTGTGAATGCCAAGTGGGTCAAGATTTTCCATGTTGCAGACAGTAATACAATTGTCAAATTTATCACGGACAACTTCATATTCAATTTCCTTCCAACCATAAAGACATTCTTCAACTAAGATTTGCGGCGCTTGGGCAAGTGCTGTGCTTGCCGATTTTTCCAATTCCTCATCATTATTAACTATGCTAGCCCCTTGCCCGCCCAAACTATACCCTGAGCGTATAATTACTGGATAACCAAGATCTTTTGCGGCCAGTACTGCTTCGGGCAAAGAAGTTACTGATTTACTTTCCGGCACTCTAACATTAATTTTTGTAAGTTCGCTTGCAAATACGCCTTTATCTTCTGTTTTTATTATTGACTCAATTGGCGTGCCAAGGACTGCGACACGATTTTTTTCCAGAACACCGGACTTGAAAAGAGCCATACCACAGTTCAATGCAGTCTGGCCACCGAAGCTAAGCAAAATTCCGGACGGCTTTTCTTTTTCAATAATTTTCTCAACAAAATATGGCGTCACGGGCAAAAAATAAACTTTATCCGCAAGATTTTCAGAAGTTTGGTACGTAGCAATATTTGGGTTTACTAAAATTATTTTTATCCCTTCTTCCTTCAGCGCTTTTATTGCCTGCGAGCCAGAATAATCGAATTCGCCGGCTTGTCCAATTCGCAGGCCGCCAGAGCCCAATATCAAAACAGATTTCAAATTATGTTCCATGTTCACTGCTTGTTCAACCCTTCCAGAAATTCGTCAAATACAAAACTCGCGTCTCTTGGCCCTGGCGTTGCTTCTGGATGGAACTGGACTGCCTTAAAAATTCCAGACTCGTGAATTATTC
Source organism: Candidatus Woesearchaeota archaeon (assembly GCA_023245115.1). Taxonomy (GTDB): domain Archaea; phylum Nanobdellota; class Nanobdellia; order UBA10117; family UBA10117; genus JACOYC01. Next base: position 2,915 of record JAHFKX010000066.1, on the reverse strand, counting down.
CTTCATTCGTATTATCATTTTCGTTGGTAAACCAAGCGTTCCAATCACTTGGCAAAGAATCAGTATCAACTGCGTATCCATGATTCTGGCTGGTAATAATACATCTGTTAGTTCCGGCAATCGTACACGGCTGATTCTGGCCGCGATGGCCATACTTTAGCTTAGCTGTATTTCCGCCAGCTGCCAGTGCCAAAATCTGATTTCCAAGGCAAATGCCAAGCGTTGGTATCTGCGCATCAATGAGCTGTTTCGCATTTTTGATAGTAGCATCACATATTTTTGGATTTCCCGGGCCATTTGATATAACTACAAAATCAAAATTCATATGAAAAAAATTATAATCCCATGGCACCTTAATCACACGAACATTTCTGGCAAGCAGGCTTTTTATAATGCTATTTTTCGCACCACAGTCCACCAAAATTGCAGTGAGCTTTTTTGAACGGCGATACGCATTCATTGAAAATTCCAGCGGCATAGGTTTCTCAAAAGAAGTTTCATATAATAATGGGTGTTTTATGGAAACCTCTGAAACCAGATTTCTTTTATCTGCATTAGAAAATGCTACGCCTTTACTGCCGGCTATCAGCTTGCCAAGCATTGTCCCGCGCTCTCGCAATTCTTTTACTAACGCCCGCGTATCTACACCAGAAATTGCAGGCACTCCGCTTTGTTTAAGCCACTGCCCTAACGAAAGTTTTGCAGACCAATGGCTATATTTTTCACAATACTCTGAGACAACCAAACCGGAAATTTGTATCCTATCAGATTCTCCCGCTCCGTCTGCAACGCCATAATTGCCAACTAATGGATACGTTAACACTAAGATTTGTCCGCGATAAGACGGGTCAGTTAAACTTTGCGGATAACCGGCCATTCCGGTATTAAACACAACTTCGCCGGAAACAGAAACATCTGCACCAAAATTTTCACCTGCAAAAGACGTTCCGGATTCAAGCAATAGCTCCGGCTTTTTTTCAGCATTTAAAACCACTTAATCACACCTCGCGAAAGCTTAAACAGAAAATCTTTTAAACGTTGTTATGTCCGCGCAACTGAAATATATTAGACATTCATACGTTCTTCGACAACCTTCCAATTAATTGCGCTAAAAAACGCTTCAATGTAATCCGCTTTCTTCAATCCGTAGTCCGTTATATATGCGTGCTCAAAAACATCAAGGATTAGCAGGGGTGCCGCGCCTGCCAAATGACCAAAGTCATGCTCATTTACCCAAACATTAAATAACTTTTTTGCGCTTGAGTCATAATATAAAATTGTCCAGCCAATTCCGCGCATCGTGCCTGTTGATTTAAAATCCTTCGCCCAGTTTTCGAAAGAACCAAAGTCTTCGACGATTTTTTTGCTGAGCCTGCCCTTTGTATCGGCTGGCTTGCTGTCCTTCGCCATGTTTCCGAAGTAGAGCTCGTGCAGCCTCATACCATTAAACTCCCAGCCAAACCTGCGCTTCAATTCTGCGTATTCAGGTGTACCTGCCTTGCCATCTTTCAGCATTATGGCCAGCGCATCGACTAGCTTATTTGTATTTGTAACATACCCCTGATACAACGTAAAATGATTTTTCAGCAACGTGTCACTAAATCCTTTTAGCCCAATTAAACTTTCGAAATTTTTCGTTTCGTATGCCATATTAATCACTCATATCTTTCCCACCAAGTCAAGCCCTGGCTTTAAAGTTTTTCCGCCGGGTTGCCAACTGGCCGGACAGACCAAACCCTTATTTTCTCTTACGAATTTAGCTGCCTGCAGTTTGCGTAAAATTTCTCTCGCATTTCTTCCGATAGAATTGTCATGCATCTCCATGGCAACTAACACGCCATCAGGGTTAATTATGAACGTTGCACGCCGTGACAGGCCCTCATTTTCGATATATGTGCCAAAATCGCGGCAGAGCCTGCCAGTGGGATCAGCCAGCATCGGGAATTTTACTTTTTTAATAGCTGCTGACTCATCATGCCACGCTTTGTGGACAAAAACTGTATCTGTGCTTACGGACATTACTTCCGCGCCAAGCTTCTTGAAATCCGCGTACAGGCCTGCAGCTTCTTCGAGTTCAGTCGGGCAAATAAACGTAAAATCTGCCGGATAAAACAACAGGACTAACCATTTGCCTTTTTGTTCTGCAAGTTTAATGGTTTTTTCCTTTCCATCGTGAAACGCTTTCAGCTCAAAATCTGATATTTTTTCTCCTATCCGCACCATTTTTCTCCTTAATATTTAGAACACATAACATTTTCCGCAGTCCTATTTAAGCCTTTTGCCGGGCTAGCATCACCAATCAAAGTTTTTATAGTCTAAGTTCGTATAGCACATATGCTAGACCAGCTTGCCACTGAACTAAAACTACGCGGATTTTCTGAAAATACCGTAAATAGTTATAATTTTCATGTGCGTAAATTTTTAGAATCTGTGAAAAAAAATGTAATGGATATAAATAATGACGATGTACGGGCGCATCTTGCATATTTAATTTCGGAAAAAAATTTCGCACCGTCATCGGTATCTTTAGTAAAAGCCGCACTGGTATTTTATTTCCATGAAGTACTTGGGCGCAAGTTTATTGATGTAAAAACGCCGAAGCGGGCAAAAAAAATCCCAATCGTCCTGACAAAAGAAGAAATTAAAAAATTATTATCAGCAACGGATAATTTCAAACACCAGCTTCTGATAGAGCTGCTGTACTCCTCTGGCCTGCGGCTATCTGAGCTGATAAATCTGCGGACAGAAGATTTGGAAATAAAAGACAAAATCGGTTGGGTCCGCAGAGGGAAAGGGGCAAAGGACAGGCTGATAATTTTATCTGAAAAAGTTTCTAAAGATTTAACTAAATTTTTGAAAGAGCGCAAGGGCTACGTATTTGAAGGCCACGCTGGACATTTATCTAAACGGGCAGT
>JAHFKX010000015.1 GCA_023245115.1 Candidatus Woesearchaeota archaeon | reverse complement strand
TGTCAAAGCGAAAGCCGCCGGTTTTTATTTTATTTGGAGTGAATTCAAGTTCAGTTGAGCATAGTTCGGCGCCCTTTACTGTTGCACCGCATAATTCTTTTGCAGCGAGAACGCCAGTCAAGTGTTGAGCCTTCAACCCTGGATTTTCCCTGCCAGCCCGGATGTTCGTAATCTTGATTGGCTTGCCAGTAATCACAGACATCGCAATAGCAGTGCGTATTATCTGGCCGCCGCCCTCTCCGTAGGAGCCGTCTATTTGTATCATGAGAATAAATTGCAATTAACCTTTAAAAAATCGGCTGTTTAGTAGATTAGCTTTTAATTTAGATCGCGTGTTGATTTTTAATGTAAAGTTGGAAATCTACGCGCGCTACATTCTCTGGTGCTCCATAGCACGCAATTTCGCACAAATAATAATCTGCACCGTACATCCGGGCCGCACTTCTTACTTCAGTTAAAAGTGTTCTAATTGTGCGTTCGAGCGCTTTGCCGTTTCCTGCCATTTCTTCAATGCGTTTTTGTAAGCCAAATGGAGTTATTTCGTGAGGGTAAACAAAAGTTTGCGGCATACGTGGAATAAAATGTGTTCTGTCTGCATCAAGCTGGCCAACGATATATTTTTCCAGTTAAAATCAGTGGTCTTGGTGTGATGCTCATTTTAAATCAATACAAATACGACCGTAAACATTTTAAACCTTGCCCCACAAAGAAATTTGAGATGATGGTCTGCCAATCCCGATAGGGCACAGCGTTCTAAGAATTTTTGGGTTAGATAGGATTTTTAAATATCAAAATCTTGAGGTAAGAATATGTTAGACATCGAGTTATTTAGAAAAAACCCGCAAGTAGTTGTGGATAGCCAGAAGAGGCGCGGCCAGCCAGTCGAATTAGTGGAAGAAGTTACAAGGCTGGACGAGAAGTGGCGCGAGTATCTGCAGCAGGCAGAGAAGCTGAAACACGAAAGAAACGTGATTTCTGAAAACATAAATCGGCTCAAAAAAGCCGGCAAGTCAGCAGACGCAGAAATAAAACAGATGAAGGACTTCGTAGAAAATCTCAAGGAAATCGACCAGAAGGCCCAGACAACAAAGATGATGCGCGATAAGGTTTTATTGGAAATACCTAATATTTTAGATAAGAGGGTTCCGGCTGGAAAGTCAGATGAGGATAATAAAATAATACGCGTCTGGGGAAAAATACCAAAATTTAAGTTTAAGCCTAAAGATCACATAGACTTAGGTTTAACATTAGATTTATTCGATGTCGACAAAGCAGCAGGCTTTTCGGGTGCAAGATTTTATTTTTTGAAAAATAAAGCAGTTTTACTAAACCAAGCCCTTGCTCGTTATGCAATTGATTTTCTCGTAAAAGAGGGCCATACTCCTCTGATGCCACCCAATCTTATAAGAGGTAAGGTTCTGCAAGGGGCAGGCTATTTTCCAGGTGGTGAACAGGATGCGTATAAAATTGAAAATGAAGACTTATATCTCATTGGCACTTCGGAGCAAATCATTTGCGCGTTCCATTCGGGCGAAACATTAAAAGAAAATGAGCTGCCAAAAAAATACGCAGGTTACTCGCCCTGCTACAGAACAGAGGCAGGCTCGCACGGCAGAGATACAAAAGGAATTTTTCGCGTGCACCAGTTTGAAAAAGTAGAACAAGTTCGGATAACAACACCAGAAATGTCAGAAAAAGCGCATCAGGAAATGATTGGCCTGGCAGAAAAATTATTCAAATCACTGGGTATTTCATATCACGTCGTCATTAATTGTACTGCGGATATTGGATACGCGCCAGCGGCTATGAAATACGACTTAGAAGCCTGGCTGCCCGGCCAGAACAAATACAGAGAAATGGTTTCGTGTTCAAATTGCACAGACTATCAGGCAAGAAGGCTTGGTGTTAGAGTTCTCAGAAAAAATGGCAAGATAGAAGTTGCACACATACTTAACTCAACTGCTTTTGCGATCGAGCGAACAATGATAGCAATTATGGAGAATTTCCAGCAGGCCGATGGCTCAATAAAAATACCCAAAGTGCTGTGGAAGTACGCTGGATTTAGGGAAATTCGTGCTAAAAAATAACCTAGGTCTGCGCCATTATTTTTGCGAGCCCTTCATCCAAAGTCTTGCTCAGCGTGCTCTTGAGATTATGCGCGCGTTTCTTCAGGAGCTTGAAGTCATCTGAATGAGCTAGTTTGTCATACAGCAGGACTGCAGCAACCAAGTTATCTGCCTGTTTTGATGATGCAACCTTTGCGCACAAAAATTGTGCTTTATCGCCGCCAATTTCTTCTAAGCCAAACTTTTTTGCAACTGCTCCGCCAAGTTCATTGTCTAAAAGGCTGTCAATATCTTCGTCCATGTAAGCGTACGAATCGTTAAGCCATACCTCTACTCCTAAAACTTCGTTAAAGTTTGGATTCGAAAGTCGTCTAGCTTCTTTAAGAGTCAGCGTTTCTGGACTAAAAATTATCTTATATACTTCATGTTGTGCTTTAATTACTGGCCTGCCATTTAGTTCTGCACTAGGCTCGACAAAACCCTTATTCCGCAAATACGTGTGAGCATTTTTCATATAAAACTGGAAAGCATAAATCTTAAAAAGCTTTCTAAAATCGACCTGCGCAACACTTATAAAACGATATTACGCCAATATTGTATGGATATTCAGCTTTTGGGCGGAAAAGATGAGATTGGCGGGAATAAAATACTGCTAGAGCACAAAGGCACCAGAATATTTTTGGATTTTGGCACTTCCTTCAAAACATATGGCACTTACTTTTCAGGCTTTTCTGGGATAAGAAAATTTTCAGCCCTTACTGATGCGTTTGAGATTGGCCTGCTGCCAAGGCTTGATGGTGTTTATCGCCAAGACTTCGAGCAAAACGAAGGCATTGAGTCAAAGCCAACAAGCATCGATGCAGTTTTCTTAACGCACGCCCACTCTGACCACGTTGGCAGCCTTCCATTTTTGCGGCCAGAAATTCCAATATACTCGACGTTGGAAACAAGGCTCATTTTGCAGGCCCTCGACGAAACAGGTGCAACGTCAATTGACAACTATACAACTTTTTTCCCAGCGTTCACATTCTACCAAACGCGGGAGGGCAAGCAATCAAGGGCAGACCGCAGAAAAAAAGAACTAATTAGAGAAAGGCCATTTAAAATAATGGCGCCAAAAGAGCGCGTTAAAATTGGCGCGTTAGAAATAGAAATGCATCCAGTCGATCACTCGCTGCCCGGTGCCTGTGGGTACATAGTTTATTCGGATGAAGGAAATTTAGTGTGTACTGGAGACTTGCGATTACATGGGTCCGACAAAGCCCTGACAGAGCGATTTATAGAAGCTGCGGCGCAGGCCAAGCCAAAATGGCTTTTATGCGAAGGTACAAGAGTTATGGACACAAAAGGCAATTCAGAAGCTGATGTGTATGGGCAGGCCGGTGAGCTGGTGCGGTCTTGCGATGGCCTCGTTATTACTGAGTATCCTGCCAGAGACTTGGATCGGGTTAAAACATTTTACGAAATTGCAAAAAACAATGGCAGGCATTTCGTTATTAATACAAAACTTGCATATTTGCTTGATCTGTTCGAGAAAAACGGAGTGAAACATATCACACCTAAAGATTCAAATGTCAGAGTCCTTCTCCCACGGCAGAGCTGGGGCCTTATTGGCAGGCAAGGTCTCCAAGATTATCAAGTTGAGCAGGATTACGAAACATGGGAGCGGCCATATTTATCACATCCAAATGCCGTCACGCCGGCCCAGATAACAAAAGACCAAAAGCAATATGTTTTGTCGAGCAGCCTTTGGGCCATAGCAAATTTGTTAGACATCAGGCCAATTCAGGGCAGCGCATGGATAAAATCTACCTGCGAGCCATTTTCAGATGATATGGAGCTCGATGAGCAGATGAAAGCGAACTGGCTTAGGCACTTTGGTGTGCGGTTAAGCAGCATACATGCCAGCGGACACGCAGGCCGCAATGACTTACAGCGGATAATGACTACGATTGCCCCGCAAATACTTGTGCCAATGCATACCGAACATCCAGATGAGCTTAGAAATCTTTTAGCTGGCACCACGCCATAGGATTTCGAAATAGTTTACATATGCTTCATGGAGTTTTTCGTTTTCAATTAAAATTATTGTTGGTGTTTCAAGCATGAGTATGATTGCAACTTTGTTGCCATAAATATTTGTTGAAGTTAGGCCGGCCGTTTCGTCAGGGATGTATTTGATTTTTGACATTGGCAGTTTCGCAGCCTGTGTTTTTCTTGCAGATTCTTCAAAGATAGCGCGCACCTTGATTTTTTTTTCAATTCTGCTCCGCCTGTGCTGTTCAAAATAATATTTAAGTTCGGGCATATTGCGGATAGACTTTCCGAAAATAAGAATTTCTGTTTTGCTCCTCAGCTGGTCTTCAAATATATTTTTCAGGCCCTGCTTTCCGCTGTAAACGCGGACATCAACGCTAGTTTTATGTTCCCGAAAGATTTCAAGAAGATGCGGCATTATGTCTGAAAGGGATTTTTTCTTGGCGTCGAGCAGGCCCAGTAAGCGTTCCGGTGGCTCTGCTTTGAAATATTTTCTCTTGCGCCCATAAACATAGCTAACAATGCCTTTTTGTATTAGCCTTTCAAGTGCATCGTAAACATTTCTTCGATGTACGCCAGCCATCTCAGTAATCTGTCCGGCCAGCGCGCTTTTTAGCCGCAGCAGGGCAAGATAGACTTTAACTTCATTTGAAGTCAGCCCAAGCTGGCGTAATTCGTCTTCCATTTGTGTTTAAACCACAACGAGCTTATAAATATTGTGGTGATAATAATCACCACATTTATTGATATAGCGTTCCCGAAGTATATTTTTTGGTGATAAAAAATGGTTAAAGGAAAAACAAAAGCAATCGACGATCTATTGGAAAGTGAGTCTATACAAATGATTACTGATCGAAGCAAGCCAGTGAATGCGCTTGTAAATGAAATCAGGACAGAATGGGCATATGACCTTTATGCGCGAAGGCCAAGCCCAGCGTACATGGCAAACGGCCAAATAAAGCCAACGAGCTTAGATTTGGTCAGTTTCATGGCTGCGCTGGCCGACAGGAATGCAGTTATTAACATACCAAACTATGAGCGACGCAGGGCAAAAAATGTTAAGGAAGGCGAATGGGTAGTGTCCGCGGAAAATAGGCATGGAAAACTTACCGGACTGAGCGCAAACAAAGAAACATTCTCATTTTCCGCAAGAATTTTAGACCAGAATGTTGTAAAAACCGAACAAGATGAAGTTGGTGCCCACAGGAATTTCCTGCTAACTGATTTAAACGGAAGTCTGTACCGTGGCTGGAATGTAATTCAGATACACCCGACTGCGGAAGAAAATAGATTTATCCGTCAGACCGGAATAGTAATAGGAAACAAAATTTATTTCCAGAACTTTGTCGCACCGCAGCTATGGTCTAGCTTTTTTGGTGCGCCATATATAAAACTGAAAGCGCTGGAAACAAGATTGGAAGACGAGGCTCAGCATTACAGAAGCGCAGTAAACAACATGAACGCGCGATTTGAACGCAGGCCAGCCAAGCACACAACGTGGCAGGGAAATGGTTTTGCAAAAGTTGATAGTGTGCCAATAGAAGTCACAGCTTTCAAGGCAGAGATGGATCTGCCATTGCGTGGGACATATAGGACGATACCTCGTACCAATGAGGCATACGTTGCTACAAAGGCGTGGGCAAACGAACTGGCATATGGCATATTGCCAAGACTTCGATTCAGCAGCCGCGCAGTAGAGCTGGCATTCCATGAGCATGGAAATACTAAGGCAAGCCCTGGTTGGAGCATCCCGAGAATGCAGCATTATACCGCGCCTGGCAAGCGAACTGAATGGAATCGCATGAACCTCGGTGGAGGTTACGCATTGCGGTTTAGGGAGTACCAGAAGACGGAGCGGGTTGAACCCCGCTCTGTTTTTTAGATTTTTTAGTTTGCCAAACCGAAAGATTTAAAATATATCATATGTGTGATTCGATATGCCAAACAATGACGAGCTGAAAGCAATAGTGTTAAAGTACATCGAGAACTATAAGGCGCAAAGGCCCGATTTGCCATCACCAGAAACGTTCGAGGATGTTTTACTTATGTGCGGCCCGCCAGAAGAAATGAAATTCGCATGTATTCCAATTGACTCTCCAGATATAGTATATTTCGGTTCCGCTTGCGGCAGGTCGGGAAATAGAATTTTTTCGGAACAAAATATTATTACTTTCCTGAAGAGCGCCGGAGTTAAACATATTTTTGCGACGGTTGATCCAGATTGGGATGCCACATACGTAAAGGGCGCAATAGGATTGTTAAGTCTGGCCTTGCCATTCACAGGCAAACTAGGCCGTACTTTTGAGAGGCTCGTAAACAAGGCAGGCGGTAGTTTTAGATATGATACTGATGGTAGGGTTGAATACTGGTCATTTTACGAATCAGAGTAGCAATTTTCCTGAAAAGATTTAAAACACTATGTGTTGATGCTAATATATGGCTCTTTCTAGGCTATGGCCATTCAAGTACCCGCCAAACGTTGCACCGCTGGAGTTTAAGCTCGATTTTTCAGTTAGCGGAAAAACACTGCTGGATTTCCTTAAAACTGCAGCAGCACAAATTGATTATACTTTTAACACATATGATAAAAGTGGCGGAAGGCAGGTTTTGATTCGCCAGCAGGCAATGTTTATCTCGGAGCAGGCGTTGGTTGTTGAAAACATAAAAATAGACGAAGCATACGGTAGTTTTGTAGTTAATGTGCAAAACTTCTTCCTGACCAAAAAACGCTGGCACCAATATGAACAGGCACTTCAGGAGTTCGAGAAAACAATAAACAGTCTTTTCGAGTCCTACGCAAGCTCAACACAAAGCTTTTAAATGTACTATATAGTAATATTATATGGTAAACCCAATAATTAAAACTGCTGCTACTGGCACAGCACTTGTCGCACTCGGCATCGCAGCTGTAAAATATAGTCTAGATGCGATGTCCGCCGCAGGCTTAAAGGCAAATAATACATTAGCCTGGCTAGTGTTTACTCCAGCCGTTCCAGCTATGGTAACTGGAGGACTACTTCTGTTAGTTGCCGGGCAAAGGGCGCGCGAATGGTATGATGCAGGACAGCAGGCAAGCCAAAGTTACAGATAGTTATAAAAATGCAGCTCAAGCTTAAAAACAAAATGAAAATCCTGGCAATTGGTTGCCTGCATGGCGACCTGACGCAGGCAAGAAAACTGGCCGAGCAGGCCGAGAAAGAGAAAGTAGACTTAGTCGTAATAGCCGGCGATTTCACACAGTCCGAGAACCACACGCCGGGTTTGTTCAAAGTATTCAAAGACAAAGGGCTTAATTTAGCGCTTATTCCGGGCAACCACGAGTCTCCCGCCTTCGCCGAAGCGATAGCCAAAAAATATGGCGCAAAATTTTTGCACGGGTATTACACGCAATTCGGTGATGTTGCACTATTTGGGGCAGGCTCTGCAAACTTTGGCATTTTCGGCCTGAGCGAGAAAGAGCTTTACGATTTGTTAAAAAGAAGTTCGGACAGTGTGAAAGGCGCAAGAAAAACAGTCTTATTTACACACGCACATCCGGCAGGCACGAAAATAGATTTCGATGGCCGGTTCTTTGGCTCGGAAGGAATCCGCAGGGCAATAGATAAAATCCAGCCGGACATAGCAATAAGTTCTAACATACATGAAGCGGAAGGAATCGAAGATTTAGTTGGCAAGACAAAAATTATTTCTGTTGGTAAGCAAGGAAAAATAATAGAAATTTAAAAAAGAAAAACAATAAAAGTATTTATTTAACTTTTTGTTCAAGCCCCTTCCAACCTAAAACAGATATGCCGTGCTTATAAATCTGTTCTCTTGTATAATGATCTTTTGGTGACCAAGGTGTTACTTGTTTTACCTGCCTCGCGGTGACCTTACCACTGTATGCAATAAATTCTGGTGAATACTCTTGATATAATATTGCTGTACCGAGCTTGAAAACTCTGTTGCCACTCGGATGCCAAAATTTCTCTGCCCGCAGGTCAACCCTGTTGCCCGCCTCAATTGCTTTAAAGTACGCAGGCCATGTTTTTAACGCAACAGCACCGGCTGGCGGAATAAGCACTGGTTCAGTTGGCCTCGACAAACCGAGCAGCATATAGCGTCCCGTGAGAGAAGCTATGGCATCATCCGTAAATAACTCCGGGCCGAACTGTGCAACATGCGTTAATGTTACTGTTGCTTCTTCACCCTCAACTTCAGTTTCGCGGGCATGTCTTACAAAAGTTACCTTATCGCCCTGTGCAAAATTTCGGTCGGCTAAACGCGGGTCTATTCTTCTTTGCCCGCTGGCAATTGCCAAAAAGTTCTGTTCTTGTGTTTTTAATCTATGCTCTGTCATGTGGCACCTCGCGCATGTTTGCCGCACCCCCTAATATAAGTATTTGTTTGTTCTGGACTACTTTGAAAATTTTTCACAACATTTATATTCCCAACTACGGTTTTATATGTATGGTGCTTAGAAGATTGTTTGGCCACCCAGACGTTGACTACTATCTCGGACATTTTGATCACGAGTTGTACGAGGCAATAGGCTTGTTTGAAAATTATTTAAAAATCGTGCAGCTAAAATTTTCATTTTTTCGCAGGATAGATAAATGGGACGCGCTAAGCATAGAAAACTTCAGGAGTGCATTTGCAGGCAAGGCGGCTGGCCTGATGGCAAAAGAGCGCAGCGAAGGGCTAATGATCCTAAAACATATCGATAAGGCGCTGGAGTTACTAAATGATGCTATCGGGAGCGCTTCAAACATTAAAAAAGGTAGTTTAATTGCGATTCGCGAAAAGTTATGGGCGTTCAGGGCGTCAGTGTTTCGATTAAGCGCAAATTTACAACAGCAGTTAGAATTTTTAGAAAAGCACGAAACACCTGAAAAATTCAACTCTGATAAAAGCGTGCTTGCTAGTATTATAAATACTGAAGAGCAAATATTGCGCCACGATCGGCAGTTAACGATTTATTTAGAGAGTGTTCAGGTTGGTGAGGCCCGGCATGTTTATGCAAGAATTATGAGTGAGGTAGAATATGGCGGAGTTGCGCACACCAACCAATTAGTTGGCCAAAATGCGATACCTGCACTTCTAGTGGACAGCGAAGAACAAAGAATTCGCCTGCTTCACCTTCGTGGAAAAACGCGCGATGAATTATTGCGGAGATTAGGCGGAACTGGTGGGGCCAGCGTATTAGTAATATTTACTACGCCAAAAAGTCCAGAAGCACAGGTCGGCAATCGGAACGAATACGGCAGGGAAGTTAAATTCCGCGGGCCAGTTCCAATAAATTTTGTGGCCGTACGGCGCTAGCTGTGATTTTATCAACAGTTACGGAATTTTCTGGAGAAAATAATCTTGCCATGTCGAGTGCAGATTTTGCCGCTGATGCTAAAATTATTGTATATTTTGCAGATGGACTTATTAGAGTTGATAAGTAATTAAACATGCCCGTAGTGCCACCATCGCAAATAGCATCGTAAAGCTTCGTGCGCAAAATAATATACAAATTTTCTGTGTCTTGCGTTTCCATCAAAATTGTACAACAGAAACATAATTAAAACTTTCGCAGAATCATATTAAGCAATTTTACCAGAGTAATTTGACATACCGAGCACATAGACTTTGTATGGTCTAGAAGTCCTGTCAATTGCACCAATCAATCTATTGCCGTTTTTGACGTGCGCAACAACTTTTATTGGAATTAAAGCAAAAATATCGGCACCAAGGCTGCGCAGTACATCTTTATTGTCCTTAAACAACTGCTCGTAGTCTGAAAATAGCTGGGCATTAGTTTTGTTTATAATAACAACGCCATTTTTGCCGCCAGAACTATGGCCTCGGAAGCCATGCCGGATCGCGGCAACGTGGAATTTTGCCAGCTCTTCCAACGCTCTTTGACCATTTGGGATTTTTTTAGCAGTTTGTACTACAGAGGGCAAGTAATATATCTGGATGGGCTGTGCAACATAGCCCGGCGATGTTGTTTCGGGCATACGCAATACATCTTCCAAAGTAGCTAGTTTTACCATATTGTAATACGATATTGTCGATTTAAAAATCTTCCTGTACCTCATTTAACGCATATCATAATTGACCATGGCCAGTTTGCAACTCTTATCTATCACGCGAAATGTTTAAGCCAAGCGGGACGATTTCGCCAGCTAATATAGGTATGACTTTTTCTTTTACCGGTAAACCCTTGACAGTAATGCCCTGCGACACAGGCTCGCCGTTATAGAGTACAACTGGAATATATTTTACTTCTAAAGGCGTAGCATCAGCACCTTGTGTATTATGTTCCGGGCTTGCTGGCTCAGGAATATCTTCGGCTAACGTATCCAAGCCTAATTTTCGTAGAACCTTAGTGCTTCGAAGCATGTCTTCATTCATAGTAGATTTCGAAAATAGCAATTTTTAAGCTTTCCGCAGAACTGGATAGATACGCAAAGTTGATTACACCAGCCATGGCTTCATATTTTATAAAGGGCAGTATTCCTAAAAGGCAATGCAAACGCAGCTAATCATCGCCGAAAAGCCAGCCGCGGCCCAAAAGATCGCTTCCGCGTTAGGCAAATCCAGCCGGCAAACATTAGGAAAAATTGGTTATTTTGAAGTTTCCGCAGATAAAAAAACAATCCTTGTTGTTCCTGCAGTTGGTCATCTCTACACGCTTGCGCAAAAAGAAAAGGGCTACAAGTACCCTGTTTTTGATATCGAGTGGAAACCAACTTCGGAAACCTCAAAAACCGCCGCATTTTCAAAACCTTATCTGGAAAACCTGAAAAAATTGGCCAAGGAAGCAGACGAGTTTATTGTTGCGACAGATTTTGATACTGAAGGCGAGGTTATTGGTTTGAACATAGTTAGATTTGCCTGCGGACAGAAAGATGCAAAGCGAATGAAGTTTTCTACACTAACTGCGGGAGATTTAAAAGAGGCTTATGCAAATATTTTGCCACACTTGGAGTGGGGCCAAGCAGAAGCAGGAGAAACAAGGCATTGGCTGGACTGGTGGTATGGTATTAATTTGTCTCGTGCCGCCTCGGACGCACTAAATACAGCAACACATTCTTTTACTGCGCTTTCGATTGGCCGCGTGCAAGGGCCAGCTCTTAAGATATTAGCAGATAGGGAAATAGAAATTCAGAATTTTGTTTCAAAGCCGTACTGGCAGCTCTTTGCGCACGTTAAGCATCCCGTGGCCACAGAGCCGCTGATCGCGACACACGAGCGCGACAAGTTCTGGGACGAGAAAGAAGCAAAAACAATTTTTGCGAAAGTGAAGGACAAGCCAGCCACAGTTCTTTCAACGGAAGCCACGAAACAGACAGTCAATCCGCCATTTCCTTTTGACTTAACGTCAATGCAAATAGAGGCGTACCGCGTTTTTAGGATTCCGCCGAAAAAAACTTTGGAAATTGCGCAGGAGCTGTACACTGCGGCTTATATTTCTTACCCGAGAACAAGCTCACAGAAACTTCCGCCGCAGTTAAATTACAAAAAACTTTTGACAAGTTTAGCAATGCAACCTGAATATTCTAAATTAGCGCAAAAAATTCTTGTCAAATCATTGTTGAAACCGAATGAGGGCAAGAAATCTGACCCAGCACACCCTGCAATCTACCCTACTGGCGAAGTTCCTTCACAATTAGATTCTGAACAGAAAAAAATTTACGATTTAATTGTTAAAAGATTTTTATCTGTATTTGCAGATGCCGGCACGAGGGAAACTACAACAATAACGTTTGACATTGAAAAAGAAAAATTTATTTTAAAGGGTACGCGAACGATTGAGCAGGGCTGGCAAGAATTCTACCAGCCTTACGTCAGAAAGGAGGAAGTTGAGTTGCCTGCGTTTACAAACGGGAAACAGTATGAAGAAAAAACAAAAAACGAGGAAAAGAAAACCGAGCCGCCAAAGAGATATTCGCAGGCCTCAATAATAAAAGAGCTGGAGAAAAAAAGTTTAGGTACAAAAGCAACTCGCGCAGAAATTCTTGACACACTGTATCGGCGCAACTATATTACAGGCATGGCGATTCAGGTTACAAAGCTGGGCCTTGAGATAATTAAAACGTTCCAGAAATACGCGCCAGAAATTCTTTCTGAGGAACTAACAAAAAAATTTGAGAAAGAAATGAACCAAATTCGCAAGGGGAAATTAAAAATGCCGCAGGTTTTGGATGCGGCAAAGGAAGTTCTGGTAAAAATCTGCAAGGACTTTCAGAAAAATAAGGCAGAAATCGGCAACGAATTGAAAACTGCGCTGTACGAAGCAAAACGTGATGAGGCTTTCTTAATGACTTGTCCTAACTGTAAGGTCGGCGATATAAGAATTATTATTTCGCGGGCAACGAGAAAGCAGTTCGCAGCTTGTGCGAAGTATCCGGACTGCAAGACGACTTTACCGCTGCCACAATTTGCGTTAATAAAAAGAGCAGACAAGAATTGCCAGCAGTGCCCGTATCCAATCATAAAAATTATCCGCAAAGGCCAGCGGCCTTTTGAGATGTGTTTGAATCCGCAGTGTCCGAGCAAGAAGGAGTGGAACTCAAAGCCCGTTGCTGAAAAGTCTTAAAAGTTTATCGTTCTGGTTTTATCCATGGGTTTGGTGGATACGTATTTTGAAGAGTTTGACCAGAGAGAAAAATCCGCAGCTATTGGTTTGGATAAGCTAGTGCAAGCCTACAAAAATTATTCAGCAGGCAATAAAGTTCGCGATAGCGAGCTAAGAAGTGTTGGAAAGGCTGCGGAAGGTTTCAATGGAATACGTAGCGTGAGAAAATTACGTGGCGTTGTTATTTATTGCGCGATGACTTACTCGCTGAAACAAGGCAAGCACGAGTCAAATGTCGCCATTTTATTTCGGCTGGACAGACCAGTTATTGAAGTTTATTCTGCAAACAAACCAGCTCTCAAGGACTTACAAACATTAGTTGGGACGCTTGCTGCAGAGTTCAACTGGCGGGCGAATGTTACTTAAAACAACAAAAACTCATTAGTTTTTGAGCTTTAATCGGTAGCGATTAAAACAACTCAAACCGCCCAGTTTGAGAGCTTTAACTGCTAATGCAGTTAAAACAATCTAAACCCCTTCTTCTCTGGCTTTTGTTCTGGCGCATGCGTTTCTTCTAGCCCTTTCTC
>JAHFKX010000065.1 GCA_023245115.1 Candidatus Woesearchaeota archaeon | reverse complement strand
TTTTGCCTTCTTTCGCAAACTCCTGCAAAACCTTTATTTCCTCAAGGCCGAGAAAGCCTTCCGCTTGGTTTAGGTTAGCTTGATGTTCTAATTCAGCAATAACAGCGATTGGTATTACTATTTTGCCTTTAATAGTCCCCTCGAGAATGAGTTCTGAAATTTTCTTCTCGATTACTATAGAAGTATCGGCCACGTATACATCTTCGACTTTTTTAATTTCTGCTTCCTCAGCAATTTTTTCGTTATTCATCTGTGTGTGACGTAGGCTTGTTTTACTCAAAATTCTTAGTTTATAAGTCTTTGTGTTTATACGATATTGCTGGCGCTAAACTCCCTTTTGCGCCGCACATATTCTGCGAACGCCCTGACGCGGACCAGCGACTTCTGAACATCGCTTTTGGCCGGCGAGGGATTGGTGGCCAGCTTCCAGAGCGACAGATAGGAACCGCAAAATTCTTTTTCCTCTTTCGTGCCGTCGGACAGCTTTTTGCCGATAATCTGTCGGGCAATGTTTGTGTCCTCTAAATTGAAATTAACTGCAACTGCAATATTTGAAGCCTCGACTATGTGGCGCATAGCTGCGCTCAAAAACTCTACCTCGCCACGGTTCAGCAGATAGTCTGCAAACTTCAGTTTTTCGTCGGCCTTTGATATATCCATACAAAATTAAGATGCAAAACTAATTTAAACCTTTTGCATCAGCGAACTAACAATAACCACGAAATTCTTTGTCAGGTTTGAATAGCGCTTTACTGATTCAAAGTCTATCGTCGTGAGCTTGTAATCCTGATTGGCCAGCACATACTTCTCACCGCGCTTGAATCGCATCATGGATTCAGTACCTACTCGCTGAATTTCCTGCAATTTGTTTAATAACCTGTAAAACTTTTGGTCGAAATTATAAAATTGCTCAACCTTGTTGCGGTACGTTGATATCATGACTGCGAAGTTTGTTGAGAATGGCTCAATTCGCTTATATGTGCGCTCGAATTCGAGCAATGCATGCAATGCAAGATTTGCAGCTTTTATGACGTGCTCTGAAATTGCCAGCATGAACTTTGTCTCTTTTATCATCGGGTAAGTGACGTAGAGCAGATGGTCTGCCAGCTCGATTTCTTTTTTTGCCACATCTAAAAGCTCTTGATAACGCTCTGACATGTATTTTTAGTGTTTTTCAAGAATAAATCGTTTTCTAACCTAGCAGCTATGCTTTTTTAGTCGATTTAAAAGTTTAAGCATAAACTCTTTTTTCTCAGCCCAAATCACATCTAATTCATAATGCATAGCAGAAAACGTGCAGGCAAAATCTTCATTTTCGTGTTTCATGGCGGACCGCGAGACAAAATAATTTCGCCAATTTTTCACGTGTTCCATGCTTGTGGCATAAAGACCACTCCAGTCTTCGCGCTCAGCTGATGTCAGCTCAAACATATAAATATGATGGCCCGTTTCGTGATACAAAGTCCTTTCTGGGCGCAACAGGGTCGGGTTAATTACTATCTCGCTGAATTTACTTTTTTTTGAGTAATTATGCGCGCCCATGCATCTCATTTCTCTTACTGCCAACCGGACTGGCGTTGAGAAATTAAAACTGTTTAGGATACTTGACAAATTTTTTTCCAGACCCATTTTCGGTTAAATTAATTTAAGTATATATATATACTTTTGTATCATAGTATTATTCGCCTTGGTATATTATTTGCGGCTTGAATTTGAATTCTTTAACAATTAGCTCTGCATCTCTGCCGTCTGATGGTGGCGTACTGTTCTTGAGCCAAAGGTTAATGTGAATCTTTTCATTGCCTGCCTTTGGAACGCGGCCGTTCGAATATGGCCATCGTTTAATCGCATAAGCCTGCGTTGGCGGTTCCGTATAATGCCCGTGAAAGCTTTGAAAAAATATGTGACCTTCTACCCACATAAAACTATGGGTAGAGTAATCGCCATTTAGATTGATTTTAAATCTTAATCTATCCTGCTCGTGCATCTTCGCGTAAGGCGCAACCGCGAATTGCGCATTATCTCTGTCCCACGTCTCAGATTCGCTCCAGCGCTGCGTGAACTCAATGTCAATTTCTCTGTGGTAAAACTCCGGCGCGTCGTCCCGTGTGAACAGGCCAGCCACTGCGTTTTTATCTAACAAATCAACCCTGCTCGCGGTCTGGAATATATACGTACCATAACCTGGCGACTTTTTTGAAACTACTTCTGCACATTGCCAGTGATTATTGCGTCTAGAAATTTTTAAATGCAGGCCAGCGCTATCAACCCAAACGTTTTCTGCTGAAAAATTATTCCATCCCGGCTGTTCGGACCTCGAGGTTGTTCTTGGTATCCACTCAAATCCCGAAAACGACAAGGCTTGTTCAAGGCTGCTCAACGTGTGCCCTTGTTGCTTAAAGCCGGTAGGTATAAATGCCTTTCGCTCAGCAAAATCATCACATATCTTCAAATTCTTCATCTTTGAGGTGCTTGAAAATTTTCAAAAATTGGGAGACGTGCATCGGGAATGGATGTATGCTACCATCTGGCCAGAGCCTCTCCCGCATTACAAAATACTCCCTTGCTACGGCGCAGGCGGTTGTTATAGTATAATCCGTTGAATTTTCGTAATCCTTTATTTTTTGGTGATACGCGAAATCGGCTGTCTCTTTTACAAGAATTTCAACACTGCAATTAACAGCTCCTCTGTGAAAGCCTAAGCAAACATTATCAAGTTCCAGGAACGTTCGCATACTAACGCGTAATTTCTCAAGAATAAATCGTTTTCTAACCTAGCGACTATACTTTTTAATGTATTTTATCCAGATTGACGTGGCAACCACGAGGGTAGCTATGAACGCAAAAGCAAATGATGCAGCAGATGAGTAATGCCACTGTTGCAAAAAAATTTGATAAATTATTTCTGCGAACACTACTGCGAAAAAGAAGAAAACTATTTGCACAATTGCGTTCTTCCAAGTTTTAGCCATAACATAATTCAGAGCTTCCTAATTATAAACCTTTCTGCAACCTTTTCGTTTTTAATTTCAACACCCTCTTTCCGCAAAAGTTTTATTTTCTTTTCTATTCCGGCTGCGTAGCCGCCCACACTTCTGTCAGAGCGGATGACGCGGTGGCACGGAATAATTATTAAGTTTTTATTTTTATTTAGAATTCTGCCGACTGCCCGCGCAGCTTTTGGATTTCCCGCAGCTTCGGCCAGCGCTTTGTAAGTTGTTACTTTACCTTTCGGAATTTGCTTCGAAAGCGCATAAACAGTTTCTGTTTCAGTCATACGTAACCACGCGTTTTATATGTATCAAGCTCATCTCTTGTTTTAGCAACATAGGCAGATATTGTGCGTACAAAAACCGCCGTGGTTTGTACTGCTTCTGGCTCGTTCTGCCCCCTAACGGTTATACAGTATAATATCCTGCTCCTATTGTCATAAATTATACCGCAGTCGCTGAATATTCGTTCGTTGTTTGGATTAAATACGCCATACTTGTGAGCCACCATAACATTATCTGCTAGCTGTGCAGTCTTTTGCATATTAAACGTAGTATTAGCCAATAAGTATAATATATATTCTGAATCGTCTGGCTCGAGAACTGTTGAGTAATACAAGCTCAAAAAAATGTTTGCAAGAGATTTAGGGCTTAATAAGCGGTTGCTCTGCCCACTTGCTTTTACGGGATTATAACTTCCCTGCGCATCAACATTAACATAGTTTAGAAATTGCTGCAGCGCATCTTTATCCACATATGCGGTTAAAATCTGAAAAGCGTTGTTGTCCGACTTTTGGAGCATATTTTCAAGCAGAATATGTAATGGAAGCGCACTATTATTTGTATAGCTAGTAGTTGGTTCGCTTAAAAATGTTACGCTGTCTGCATTTGTGTAAATTTCAACTGAATCTGATGCAATTATACCTCTGGTGGGTATTTGTGAATCTAAACTTAATTTGCCCCGTTCAACTTCTTGCATTATGATTATTGCTAGTGGCACTTTATTCAGGCTGCCTGGAAAATCCCCTTCCCGCGAATTTATGCCAAAGTTCGCACCGTTACGCAAATTTTCAACGTAAACAGATACGTTTAGATTTTTTTCGCTTATGTAACTTTGCATAGAGGTCTGCAGCGGTTCGAAGTTAAATATTGTGAAACTTTTCGAGCCTATTCCGTAATATGCCTTAACAGATAATAAACTGTTTTCTGCTTTTGCTTCTGTTTCCTTGAATTTTAAATTTTCCCAATAAACTTGCACAAAAGCTACGATGAGAATAATTATAATTATGACTTGGACAATGACCAACAGATTAGTTTTACGTGTGTGTGCGGGCGTATCTGCCGCACTGCTGCTGGCTTGGCTGCTTTCCTCCATGCGTTGGCGGCTGTTGTGAACAATTTAAGCATTTCTGTATTAGAGAAGTAAGTGCCTCCGACACTGAACCGCGGGCACCCTGCGGGTTCCCCCAGTTTCAAGTTCGCCAACAAAGGCCTGCTTTTGTGGCGCCACAAAATCCTTTCGGATTTTGCTGTCCTCCTGACCCCTCCGCTGTCGGATTGCTGCGCAATCCAACTAACTTAGTTATGTAGTATATGCCCATTAGTTCTTAGTCACTCCCAAACCCCGAATGGCATCTAAAGAGGCCATAAAAACGTTAAGTGCCTCCGGCAGGATTTTCACGAAACGAAACTTGTTAGCTTCAAATTGAACCTGCGACCTTCCGTTCTTTCTTGGCACCAGGCATCTTAGCGCGATCAAAGATCGCGCCTTTTCTTTCCAGATGCCCGGGAGCCGCTTTCTTTTTTAAAAGAAAGGGGCTGCCGTACGAAACGGACGCTCTACCGGTCTGAGCTACAGAGGCACAGTTTTATGTAATTATTAGGTTTTAAAAAGATTAGGAGGTTTTACGCCATCTCATCATCTCTGATGGCGTGTATTTACGGCCACATTTAGAAAAACAAAGAAAATTAAAGAGTTCTAAGAAATCTTGAAAAGACTTCTTCCACGAACCCAA
>JAHFKX010000064.1 GCA_023245115.1 Candidatus Woesearchaeota archaeon | reverse complement strand
GAAATGCTAAAGCCACATATAAAGCCATATGCGAGGACGATGGCGGCGCAGATTCGCGTTTGTCCGGCGTAGTAACTTCATACCGTACCTGCGGGTTTTTAGTTATGCCAATCGCAGCCAACGCGAACTCAAGATTATCTCTGCTGGCCCTAGCTGTATTAGTACTAAAGGAAAAGCAGGCATGCCATGGATTAAAATACGTTGCAGTAGCTATGATATCGAGACTTGTACTATCATTGCTGTCAATGACAAGTGTGGTATCTGGCTGGCGCCGATATGTTAAGAGCGTTTCAAGAATATATTGTTCCACTTCGCCCTGGCCTAAATTTGCGAATCGCGTGCAAAGCTTTTGGGTTGTGCAGCCGTCCCGTTCAATTTCATCGCGCATTGTGTTGCCAAAGCCCAAGTCGGCAGCAATCGCAGACCACGTTTTAAGTGCGGCCGGAATTTGTTTTTTAGACAGCACCGCGTAGTGAATATCGTTTCTTTTTTCCAGCCCCATACCATTAATACGGAAATCCAAACGCAGGCGCCCATCTGAGGAAAGGAGTGCCCGGTGCCACTTGCTTATGTGAACTGCATTGTCAAAGGTATGTTCCCGCAAATATGTACTAACTAAAACCGGCAAGCCTTGTGTTGGGTTTGTGATGTGCGCATAAGCGTTTCCGAAACATGCCCTAATAGTGCCATTTTTGAAATTAACCGTAAAACTGTCCTCGCTGGCAGCATCGTCGAGAAATGTATCCGCGCTAAATGGATGGCCAAAGTGTTTTACATACGATTCTTTTTTGTAAATTACGCCCATGTGTTTTATTTGATATGAAAGACTTAAAAAACTTGCGGAGCTGTTGTGTCAGTTAAAAATTATTTGGAACTTTTCTTGACCCCAAGCGGCCTAGTCCACTTTAATCTTTTCGGACTGCGATGTAGTTTTTCAGAATACTTTTCGCATTTCTGGCTGCAGAACCACAGTAATTTTCCAACATTTGTGATTAACAGCTTTCCAGATGTCTTAGGAAACTCTTTGTTACAGTAAGAACAGGTCGGCATTTTATCTTTTCCTTCCCTTCAAAGGCGAAGCCTCTATCTCTGTCTCTCTAAGCATTAAAATATCGCCAATTCGTATCGGCCCAACAACATTTCTTCGAATTATTTTGCCGACATCACGGCCAGCCAGCACCTTGACTCTGACTTGCCTGCCGCCCTCGCGTGTGCCCATTGAACCGATTATTTCCATAACTTGTGATGGGAACGAGGTTTCGCCAACTTCAACGACCTGTTGTTTCACCGCACCTTGTTGCTGTTGTTTTGGTTTTTGCTGTTTCTGAGCCATTATTAATTACCGCACCCGCATCCGCCGCCACAGCATCCACCACCGCCGCAACCGTGTGCTTCTTCTTCCTTTTGTTCTATTAATTTCTTTTTTTGCTTTTCTTGTTTTTCTGCCATGATTATGCCGCAGCAGCCGTTACTGCTATTTCCTCTTTCTTTGCTTTTGGTGTCTTTGGTTTTGTTTCTTTATTTTCAGATTTTGCTTCCGCTTTAGGAGCCTCAGTTTTTGCAGGGGCAGCTTTTTTGCCAGAGAGAACTTCAATCTGTTCGACTATCTGTGAAAGTTTTTTTGCGCCTTCGCCTGCAGAAACAACTGCGATTGCTGATGTGCCGACCGGCAGGCCAGCCGCAGCCCCAAGATCAGCCTTTGTAGGCACAAATGCATGCGGGATTTTCTTTTCATCGCAAAGCATAGGAATGTGTTGTATAATTTCCGGCGGATTTACGTCGGAAGCAATAATTACAAACTTAGCCTCGCCCCGTTCTACGGACTTCGTGACCTCATTGCTTCCCTTGCGGATTTTCCCGCCTGAGCGGGCATCTTCAACTAGCTTCAGAATCTGATCTGACAGTTCCTTTGGAATTTCAGTTTTTACCATAGTCCATCACTCCCCAAGACCCAAGAGGCTCTGCCCCTTAGTTCTTAGTCACTCCTGAACCTCAGGCCGCATTGCCCCGCAATGCAGCGAAGTCAGGACGTGACTCATTGGTCATTGAACTAAATGGTCTAGTAAGATGGTTTTTAAAGGTTTTCTATTGTTCTGTTTCTATGGCATTAACAGATAAACTTGGCCAGGCATTTTACTTTGGAGAGGCAGAGGTCAGATGCGACAAACAGCTGGCAAGGCGCATCTATCAGTACACCTTTGAAACATTGTACAATTCTGGTGCGATTTCTGGCAGGCTGAAGATGCTGGACTTGGGCAGCGGGCCGCGCGGCTCAGATTTTGTTAATATGCTAGCCGAATTTTCTCCGCAGATTGAAGTGACATATCTAGATGAACGCCCAACATGTGTGAAAAATTTACAAAATCTCGGCAAAAAGGCAGTAACCGCACCGGGAGAGAAGATGCCATTTATGAACGATTCGTTTGATATTATTTTTGGCGGCTGGGCAATTCTTGCGAATGACGCGCACATACAAAGAGACAGCAAAATTATCGCCGAAGTAAGGAGGGTGTTATGCCAGCAAGGTATTTTTGTATTTGAGTATGTGAGCGGTAACGACGAAGAAATGAAAAAACACTTTGCCAGCCTGGGCTTTAATAGATTTACGCATATGTTAAGACTCGACCGCAGAGACAGGGAATATTTTGATATTTATTCTGCCTCGTTAGCCATCAATAGATAACTTTTTAAACTATATGATGCGGCATGCATTTACTATGGGAAACGAAGCAGCAATGTATGGGCATCAGCACAGGGCAGCTACGGCGTGCTTAGATGGCTACATTGAGAAAAGTGGCCTCATCGTCCCGGAAGATAGCAGCAAGCAGTCAGAACTTTATATCAATCTCATCAGGCTGGCCGATTACGGATTTGCCCAGCTGACAGACAAACAACTGCAAAATTATAGGGATTTGGCCTGCGCGCTGGCAAATACATATTATGCCATAGGTAGGTCAGATGTTTATTCTGGCAATGTTATAGCAAGCCCATATTGGGGCGCAATTGTCGGCGAAAAAGCAGCTGCAAGGGCAAAAGCAGATGTGCTGTCAGAAAAATTTAAGCTTAAGCGAATCAAAAACAAGTCTTCTGTTCCAAAGGCTAAATAAAATCTTCTAAACTTGTTCTGGCCGGCCCTTGTTGCCCCTCGGTAACTAACGGTGTTTTAAAATATCTGTCGTTGAACTGTATTAGTGCAGAGCTTGCCTCACCCAAAGCGCTGGCAGGCTTGTAATAATAAGCAACAATTCTGCCGCCGGTTTCAATGTGCCCATCGCGCCCCAGAATTCCCACTTTATCATTGACGACTTTTAACGAGGAAACAATTTGGTCAATTGAGTGGTGTGTGGGGTGGTTTTGTTTAATCTGCTCGGCAATTTGCCTCAATGTGCGTGCGCCGGATTCAAGCTCATAAATATATGGTAGGAGTTTGAATACTATGTTTATGTCGGCCTTTCTGACAGGCCTGCGCCAGTTTATCTTGCGCTCTGTGCCGTCGCCCATGCACTAAAAACCAGAACGCAGGGTTTATAAAACTTTCAATAACACTATGTTAACATAAAGTTTTTAATTTGTGTGTGAACATAATGTGCTGCAGAAAACAAAATATTAAATGCTTGTTTTGCATGTATCACCCATGGTGCCTGATGTAGATGGTCTTTATGAACTTTTACTTATGACGCCACCGCATTTGCGTAAGGACGATGGCATATGGCGGCTGGCTACAGAGCGCGTGCGTTTTTACGTTGGCGAACTGAATAGAATTCCAGATTCAGATACGGCATATGAGCCCGGCATGACGGGCAGCGAGTTAGGAATGCGGCTTGAAGGAGAGGCCGCGCGCGCAAAAGTATTGTACAAAAAAATAGAAGCTTTAGAAAACTTGTTCGGATTTAAAATAAAGAAAAATTAGTTATGTGCAAACACAAAATTCAACTTAGTTTTTGCCTTTTTGTCCAGCCGGACAAATCCAAACCGCTCAAATTGAATTATGGTTCCGACTTTTAATTTTTCGCAGTTTTTTTCTGCAAAGCCAGAAACAATCGTGCCATCAGGCATTAGGATTTCTGTTTTTACTGAGAAATCAACCGGCACCCAATTAATTCGCGGGATTTCTTTGTTTTCCTGCGAGGTAAAATCTGCAAAGCCATCAAGCATAATATTGTAGAGGTGCATAAGGCGGACTTCTTTGCTTTTTAGTGAGGCAAAATCTTTTTTTGAAATGTAAAAGCGCCCGTTAACTTTAACTTTCTTAAACTCGCCTTCTCTTTCAGGGTGTAATTTTAGTTTTATCTCTTTTATTTTTGGCGCGCTGTTCACTTCAACCGTAACCGGATCGGCAACAAAAGAGTATCTGTGTGCAACTGGGTCGAGAATTTTGCGGTTGATTGCGTACAGATTATCAATCGGAACTTCTATGTCGTTGTCGTTCAAACCAATTGAAGCGATAAAATCGCGGACTGCGTGCGGCGAAATCCCTCTGAGCGCAAGGGATTGCATGCTCCATGTCCTCGGGTCGTCCCAGCCGGAATACGTGCCTGCCTTTACCTCTTTTTGTGCTTTTGATTTTGAAAGTTTTACGCCTTGCAATCTTATCAAGCCAGTGTGAATTATTGTTGGGCATGGCCAGCCAAAAATATCCCAGATGAATTTGCACATCTCCGTTTCCATGAGTAAATCTTTGCCACGGATTACGTGAGTTATGCCGAGCAGATGATCGTCAATTGCCCAGGAAAACTCGAGCATGGGCCAGACTTTGTATTTTTTCCCAACGCGAGGGTGCGCCCTATCAGAAACGCGAAACAATACCCTATCCCTGAACGCAGGATTCGGGTGCTGCATCGACGTTTTCAATCGCAGTGCTGCCTGCCCTTCATTGTATTTTCCCTTCAGCATTGCCTGCCATTATTCCAAAACTTCTTTTGTGGATTGTTTGCGATGTTCGCAGTCAATTCCCTTTGCTCGACAGTCCCGCAATTTTTCAATAGGGCATTCGCATACATAAGCAGCGTCTTTTTGTATCAACT
>JAHFKX010000014.1 GCA_023245115.1 Candidatus Woesearchaeota archaeon | reverse complement strand
GAATTTTGGCATCGATGGTTTCACGATGCGCATTTTCAATACGACTGGCCCGCGCAAAATAGGAGATGTCTGCGCAGATTTTACAAAACAACTTGCTGCAATTGAACTCGGATTGCAAGAGCCAGTGATAAAAGTCGGCAATCTGGAAACAAAACGCGCAATTACTGACGTACGTGATGAAATCCGCGGCTTTATCCTAGCAATGCAACACTGCAAGGGCGGTGAGGCATACAACATTTCTGGCTCAACGGCCTACGAAATAAAAGATATTTTAAATATGGCGCTATCGTTCTGCAAAGCCAGGCCAAGTGTAGTCGTAGACCCTGCGCTGCTCAGGCCGACTGATGAAACAATAATTTTTGGCGACTCGACCAAGTTCAGACAAGTGACTAGCTGGCAACCAGAAATTCCACTGAAAAAAACAATAGAGGATATGCTAAACTACTGGCGGACGAAGCTATCAAAATGAAAATATCAATTGTTATTACTGCGTTCAAAGAGCCAGACACTATTGGGCGTGCGATAGAAGCTGTTTTGAAAAATAAAATTATAAAAAAATTTGAAATAGTTGTCGCGTGCCCTGACGAAGAAACCAAAAAAGTAGTTAATTTTTATGCGCAAAAATACAAAAACGTAAGATACTTCCGCGACCCAGGCAAGGGAAAATCGTACGCACTAAATCTTATACTAAAACAAATCGCGTGCGATTTACTAATCCTAACTGATGGCGATGTTTATGTTGGCGAGAACTCTATCACAAGTTTACTTAGCCACTTTTCAGACGCAAAAGTTGGAATTGTGAGTGGCCGACCAGTATCGGCAAGCCCAAAAAATAAAATGCTGGGCTTCTGGTCACATCTTCTGCTTGATGCAGGAGCTCATGTGGCGCGCAATGAGAGCTTTGAATCCGGAAAAATTGTTGAGGCGTCTGGCTATTTGATGGCCATGCGTTCTGGCGTAATAAGAGAATTCCCATTGAATGTGGCTGAAGATGCAATCATACCCTATTTGTTTTGGAAAAAAGGTTACAAAACGTCTTATGAAGAAAACGCTATAGTTTATGTCAAAAACCCCGATAACTTTTCAGATTTTGTAAAACAGCGTGTGCGGACTGCAAAAGCGCATGAAAACATTAGAAAAATTGCACCTGACTTTCTACGCGTTAAGAGTTTTCGGAATGAGCTGGCCAAGGGCTGGCACCGCGCACTGGCCTATCCAAAAACTATGAAAGAACTTTTTTGGACTTTACTTCTGTTTCCAGCGCGGCTTTATATTTGGATGCTTGTATTTTATGAAGACAGAATTCTGCGAAAGCACTATGGCGATGGGTGGGAACGTGTGGAAAGTACTAAATAATTTTAGAAGCTTACCTAGATGTTTCATACGCAAAGGCTTAAATAACTAAAATCATACAGCAATAAAATGGGAAGACGTGAAAATAACCACAGAAAAAAAAGTATGAAGAGAAGAAACAAGAAATAATTATTTTATTACTTCAAATGCACTAGGCTGACCTTTCTCACTACTGGTCTCCATACCTGTGCTGGCAACCATTGTGGCCTGTCTGACGGTGCGGCTGCCTTCTTCCTTGAGCCTTTGAATGAGTGTAACCTATCTGTACCGCGCTCTCGCAGTCTTATGTCTGTGAACCCGCGGGTCGCTGCTTTCAACGCTGCTCTTCGTGGCGAGCTGCCTGTAAATACGTGGTCTGTTTCTTTGCTTCCTTGCACCAAAACGAAATATCTTGTCATGTTGTTCCTCCAACTGATTTGTTTTGTAAGCGAGGTATTTATAAAGTTATCGCCAAATTTAAGTTCAACAGATTTCGCTGCAGCGAGGTATCTCTGATTTCGGCGCACATGGTATTTTTTGCTAAATACTAACTGCGTTTCATTTTCTAAATTTTACTGGCTGGCAGCCATTCCGACTATTTTTACTCCAAGTTTGTCGAGCAGTATTTGTGTTCCTTGCCACAACCAAGGTGTGCCAAGCGGCAATTTCGGAACCGCTAGCTTGTATCCGCCATAATATACATCATCGCTGTTTGGCAAGGCAATTATATCAAAATCACCAAGTGTTTGCATATCCATGTGTGGAAAATTTGGATTATCTTGATACATAAGAACTATCTCTGCATCTTTGTATTCCAAACTTGTTGAATTATAATGCTGATCGCATCCGCAAGATTCCTTTAGTTCGTGCCGTATGTCTTGCGCTGCCTTCGGCATGTGTGGCCTTTGCGACATCGAATTTCTTAAAATCCAGCATTCTGGCTTTGACTGTGTTTCTACTGGCGCATCAAGCTTCACATATTTTGTCTTTGGACTGCATGGCTTACTGTCATAAAACTCGCCAGTTGGCATTGCTTTATGCTCCTTCATATATGTTGTTCCAAGTATGCCTAAGAACATGGTCCCTTCAAATGTTATTGTTCCCGGCGGCTGCCGGCTGTCTAGTTTCTGCCTATCTATTTGTATTTCCATCTTTTTCACCTTGTAACTACATCGCAGCGCAAGGCAAGATAAACTTTATATACTCCCTTGGGGAGTAGTTCTTATGCTAAAAGAAGAGTTGGAAGAAATCGGATTGAGCCGGCGGGAAGCAGCAGTTTATCTGGCATTGCTACAGCTCGGCTCGACAAAAGTCGGCCCGATTTTGAAAAAAACAGATATTCCATCGTCAAAAATATATGAAGTTATTGGCCGGCTGCAGAAAAAAGGCTTTGTTTCGCACATAATTAAAGGCAAGATAAAATATTTCCTTGCCAGAGATCCAAATGTAATAATAAATTATTTTGAAGAAAAGAAAAAGAAAGCCGAAGAACTAATTCCAAGGCTTTTGCTTGCACAAGGCCCGGCTAGGCATCTGTCAGCAGAGATTTTCGAAGGCCAGAAAGCCCTGTTTGGCCTGCTAACAAATTTAATAAGTGACGCGCATAAAAACGAGTTATACTTAGTATTTTCAATTTCCGAGGAAAATAAAAATAAAAGTGCAAGTATGTTTTTCAAAAATCTTGCGCTCAGAAGAAAAAGTAAAAGGCTAGACGTGCGCGTGCTGAAAAATATCAGCGAATACAAAAAAGAAAGGCATACAAAACTGAAATTGCGATTTACAAAATTCAATTTCCCACAAGGCATTACTATTTTCAGGGACAAAGTAATTATCGTTTCTTGGACAGACACACCGATTGCAGTAAAAATTGAGGGCAACCAATTTACTGACCAGTTCAGAAAATTTTTCCTAGAGCTTTGGAAAGAAGCAAAGGCCTAAAATCACGACGCATTTGAAGGCACGACTTCTACAAGTCTCGTCGTTGTTTTAGTTACATTCTTTGACGGCGGCAGGACAGTATATTTGAATATATATGGTACAGAATACTCGCCCTGCGAGAACTCGAAGTAAAACAGTTTTGTCTGGCCAGGGTCTAATACATAGCCGAGCTGAGTGCTTTCCTTACGATTAGTCTTTAAGTTTTGAAAGCTCGCATTTACTCTGAAGTAACCTGTTTCAGTATCTGTATTTTTAACTTCCACCTTTGCAATAGTATACGCGCTGAAGTTATAATAACTTGTTATATTTGCGGCATTTACAACAGCATACTTAAGTGGTATTTGTACAATTTCTTCGGTCGGATATTTAACCATTTCTTTTACGACTGAACGCTCAACTGTTTTATTTAAAATTTGCATTGACGGAAGAGAAAAAGTTAATGCAATAATCGCAAAAGCAACTGCAATTACGCTTATTATTAATACTGCGCGCGGCATTTCTGCTGCTTTTTTTCCGCAGGAAATACAGAATTTTCTTCCTTTGATGTCAGAACCACAATTACGGCAATACATTTTGTTAGTTTACCAAATCGAACAAAAACAAATACATATTTAAAGATTCATATATTGTAGTTACTACTTATTCTCAATTCTTGGCGCGAGAATGAACGACATTGCCAGCTTGTTCAGAGATTTAAAGTCCAGCCTGAGCGGGTAATCCGAGCTGAACTGCACCGACACTGTATCAGCAAGGGCTGCGGCACGGGCCATCTTCTTCAAGTACTCGACAGAGTACGTTGCGCGGACTGCATCCTTGGCAGCAATCTGTAGCAAGGCATCGGCACCTTTTGTCAGCTCTATGTGTACTTTGTTGCCTGTCTCGCCGGCAGAAATTGTGAACACAGTCTTATCGGCCTCGAACACTGCTGCATCGCCGCCGATAGATGCATCATCGATATAATCCCTAAATTCATTGGCGACAAGCTCTGCTGTGGCCATGAACTCCAGAGCCGGAATTTTCCTTTCCTTTCCCTCCCTCTCGAGCAGTGGAATAAAAAATCTTTTTGTCGATTTACTGTGGACCGTTATCTTGAGCTTATTTTTTTCTGAAGTCATTGATATTGCATCTGTTGGCTTTGCGCGTTTGAGGGCCTGCCTGAAGTTCTCAAGGTTAAGCGTGAACTCCTCTGGTGCCTCAACACTATACTCTGTGAACGCAGACGGCAAAATATTAAGAACTACCATTGATATATTTGCCGGATCCATCGCCACGAGCTTTATGCCATCCTTTTGAATAGAAAAGGTTGCTTCGGTAATAAAGTCGGCCAAAATAGACGTAACTCCATTCAAAATCCTCGGCTCGACCAATTTCAGGCTAAACATTATATCGCAGGCTTAAAAGAAATTTAAATGGTTTGTTGAAGTGTAGTATATATATTGATTTATATAACAAACTACTTATGGCTTTCCAGTAAAAATAAAGTGCATCGCCCACAGAGCAAACAACGCAAGTGGGATTCCAATCAGCAGGAAGGACTCGCCCGTACCTGCGAGCCAGCCGAATATTATGCCGAGGAACAAGAGGCCTGCCTCCTCTACGGTTATAATTTCCCTTCGTACAATTGAGATTTTTTGCGCCATGTTATATTGCGGCTTCAACTGGTGCCGGACAGAATGAACTTACTGGCAACATGCCATGGTTCAGGCCATAGTAAACTAAAAATATTCCTATTATTAAGCCAATTAAAACTATCACGAGATCTAACGAACTGCCCTGGTGAATCATCTGAGCTTTCTTTCCAAACATGCTAATCCCTCGGAATTGAATATATCTAAACATATAAAAAGATATGCCACTCCGAGCTCTTAGTAAAAGACTTTCGCATACAGCTCACGGTCTATTTTTGAGAAGTCCTGCACAAAATCTGCCAGAATTTCGATTTCATTGCCGGCACCCATTACTTTACCAAAAACACGGATTAATTGCCCTTCCTTTATCAATTCAAAGGCGTGCTGGTCATTTGTCAGCACTAATACCTTAGCGGTGTTGTAATCAACTATGAAACTCTGTATTTCCGGGTTTTTGCTTATTACCGTGCCAATGAACGAGACGCGGCCCATGCCTTCCTTTATTTCGGAGATTTGAACTTCGATGGCCGGGGCCCTGCGAATAATTTTCTTATCGCCTTGCTGGATTTCTGTGTCGTCTGGCATTTTTTAGAAACTATCTGCCAATATAAAGGCTTTTCTATTGAAAAACATACATAACTATCCGGACTTTCTCCACGTATTATTGCATTTAGTGCAGCGGTAGAACTCTACGTCTGGGATTTCTTCTGCACCAGGGCCGGCCGCACCAACTTGCGCTGTCCACCAGAATGCTTTTTTGTTGCCGCACTTTTCACACATTGCGTCAACGATTGGCTCTGTTGCCTTAATTTCCTGCGGGGCTTTCTTCAATTTGGCGTGCTTCTTCTCGCCAGCTTCCTTGATTACTATTTTTTCTGCTTTTACCCGCTTGCCACAACTTGGACAACTAAGTGTCTTGCCCTTGCCCGGCATTAGCAGCGCGCCGCATTTATCGCAAAACCTCATATCACACCGTTTTGCGGAGTTCTCTCGGAACTGTCGCAAAACTTCATCCGATCACCATTACAGAAATTTTGCGGAGTTGCTGATGCAACTGTTGCAAAACTTCACAACGCTCTTTTAATCCTTTACCCTATTTAATACTTACGCCACGTATGATTACACTTTGTACAGCGGAAGAACTGTGTCTCTGGCTCATCGGCTGCCCTTGTCTGCCGCTCCCACCAATATGCCTTCGGATTACCGCAGCTCGGACATGCTTTATCCACTATTGGCATCGTGTCTTTCGATTCCTGGCTTCCTTTTGTATCTGACTCTGTTATAAGTGGCGGCTGGCTTGCAGAAGGTTTTTTCTGCGATTTTACTTCCCTAAATTCTATTTTACCTGATTCTTTATGGCCGCAACTACATACAAAACCGCCATCGTGCGTCTTCATCATCGAACCACACTTGGAACAAAATTTCATTTTACAAACCTCTGACTTTATTTATTATTTCAACGGCTAAAACTTTAACCCAGCCAATTTTTGGTATCCATAAAACTGCCTTACCCTGAATTTTTGACTTGTCTAAACTTTTTTCGAATGGCAGCTGGCCAAAGTTCGCATCACCCTTTGTCTGAAATGTGCCATCTGGATTTATCGCAACAACTCTGTGTATTATCGGATCGCCTCTACCTTGCACAGTATAAACCAAAATATCACCTGCTTTAACTTTTGCAGAGCCTAAGCCCTTAACGACAAAAACGTCGCCCTTGACAAAACCATTTGGCCTGTAAAAACTTTTGAATTGCTCCGCGGTTACGTTAAAATCATTTTCATAATATTTCCCGTTCTCAAACCACCATTGACCAAAGCCCTGCCCGTGATGGTCCATGCTTGACGATACGACTGCAACGACTGGATAGCTCGTACCTAAGGCAATGCCAAGGCCGGGGAATAAGAGAAACTTTCCGATTAAAATTACTAAAAGCGCATCCGCGAGGAACGACGCCCAGCTGTCCTCGTGGGCAAGGAAGTGCCAGAGCTTGGCTGGCTTTGTTTTATGTGATTCGTACGTGCACTTTTTATCTTCCATGGCTTGTGTTACGCGCTGACTGGTTTAAAAAGATTTTCCGCCTTGCCAGATACATTTATAATTCCAAGCCATGTAAAATGCATATGGCACAACGCTGGCTGCTTGAACTAAATGGCATAAAAATTAATATAATTAATAGAACAAAAGCAACACCTATTAAGACCATCGAACGGCTGATACCAAATATCCGCGCGGCTTGCGAAGCATTTACTCTGTCGTTTAATGTCGGTACGATGACAAAAACATTTTCTGTTACGCTGGTTGACGCGGCACTTAAAAACAAAGCCACTGCATCTGGAAATGTCGGTTATTTTATGCTAAAAGAATTCTTGCGCGGCACTTACAACGTTTACATTAATACTGATTTTATTGGCATAAATGAGGTTCGCACTACATTGTTTCACGAGCTTGCGCATTTATGGCACGCATTTATTGGCGAAACTATGAAAAGAAGTGTGCCGTTCGTGACAAAACTTAATATAGCAATAGCCCGCCAACGTGCTGTGCTGCGCGCGGCAAGCAGTTCCAAAAGCGTTTCGGCTAGCTTGTCAAATCTGCGGATGTACCTCGCAGATTTTCTATGGACTATTTATATAGAAGGTATTGCCAAATACGCAGAAGAGCTAATGGTGGGCAGCAGGCAACAATCTACGGTTTTTTATGGCTCGGCCCTCAGGATTGCCGAACGAATAGAAGAAAAATTAGTATCCGTGCCAAAACAATTCAAGCGCGGCAACATAGCCGAATTTCGCAAAGACATGCGAGTATACTTAAGCAAGTTAGAGCCATTTACTTACTACATTGGCACATTTATTACTGCATTTCTTGTTGAGCACGGCTACACGATCGAAGAGTTAATGAAATTATCTCCGTATTCTTTTGTAAAAGCCTACGAAGCAAAGGCTAGCAACCCAGTCATAAGTGTCACCAGCGGCCGCGGGGTTTTTGATTATGGCCGAGCTTTGAAGTATATAACTGAAGCTGCGAAATATGCTGCCAGCCAAAAAATTGTTTAAGCGCGCCCCTTTGACTCCCCGAACTTAATTCCCTGCGCGATAATGTGCGCAATTCTCAGCGGTTCTGGCACAAAGCCGTGCTGGCAGGTGAGCTTCAAAATCTTGCGGGCAGTTTCAGCATCTGTGCCAGCGACCTGAAAATAAACCTTTCCGGTTATTCCAACATCTTTGTTTTTTATTTCGCACTCGTAAATTTTTCCCGCGGCTTCAATTATTTTCATTCTATCATCGCCATCCTCTAAATTCTTTAATGCATTTTTAATTGCCTTGAAATCGGGCAGGTCTTTTATGAACACTAAGACTGGCAAGCCCGTAGTTTTGCAGAGCGCGTTTATGTTTACGACATTAAAACCGCCAATTGTGATACCGTCTAACATAATACAACGCAGTTGGTCTTTTGTCCGCGACTCATTAATCATGTTTGCCAGCTTTTGTGTTGCATCTATTCCATCAACTTCTGCACGTGTTGAAAGAACAGCATCTATATAATCCGCGCCGCGAAAAACCGCGCCCACAATCAGAACAGTCTCATCTTCGAAGCGACTGAACGGCGCATCATCAATGCCGAGTATGCGTATTTGTTTCTTAACCATTTGTGAGTATGTTGGCAAAGGCTTTTATATGCCTATCGTACATTATGTGTGAGGTAAATGAAATGGCCGTAGAAGATTTTATTAAAAATGCAACAGGTTTTATTACGCACCCGGGCAAGCAGTTTGAGCACGTGAAACGTGCGCCGCTTTCGGATGCAATGGTTTACGGGCTGGTTGGGCTGTTCATATATGGTCTACTGGCTTCATTAGTCGCAACAACATTAAACACTGCAATGATGCCTTTAGGAGGCAGCGTTGTATTTGTCGTGATGCTGTTGGTTGTGTGGCTCGGCGGCTTTGTTGGAACATTAGTCGGAAGCCTGTGGGTGCATCTGTGGGCATACTTATTCGGCGCAAGAGGCATTGACAAAACAATTGCAATACAATTCTATGCTAACACACCAACATACCTACTTGGCTGGATTCCAGTTGTGAATCTGTTTACTGCTATTTGGAGCATAGTCTTGCTGGGCATCGGCCTGACAAAAGTGCACAAGTTAACTACGGGCCAAGCAATCGGGACAGTTCTGATCGCAATAATCATACCAACAATTTTAATATTGATTATCGTTGGGCTGGCAGTTGTAGCTTACATGAGTAGCATAGGCTCAGTTGCCCACGGCTATTCATATTAATTTAATTTTTTAACTTCTTTTTCAAAACTATCTGCTTCTTCAGAAATGGATTCTAACGCCGTATTCCAAAGCTTCTTTGGGTCTTTGCCAGCTTTTGCCTTCACGACAAAAACCGGCTTTGAGACTTCGGGATGAATGATGCGAAAGCTTGCAATCTCCACGCCGCTGTTGCTCCATAAATGCCTTTTTATCAAGTTCAAAAAACCCTCATCACGCTCGGAAGCCTCAACTTTCACTGTGTTCTTGCTTTCTTCCAGAATTGTGAATTCCATGCTTCTGCCCAGATTTTTGGATTTATAAGTGTTTCTCATAGCAACACTTATTCGCAAATGAGTGCAGCGAAATTTGTGTTATAAAGCTAACTTGGCCTTCTTTTAGAATTTTAAAAACAAAAATACCTAACCGCGTTATTCAGAGCAGGCATTTCCACAATCTATACGTCGGCCTGTGCAAACATATAAAGACCAACATCGCTATCATCGAATTTAAACCCTAGCACGCGCAGTTGGTTAATCAATTCTTGACGCTTTGCTACGGCAGCTGAAACTGCCTGCTCTTCTATGTGTACAAATTCCCCTTTACGCACTTCCCTAGAATCGCTTCTGCCCAAATAAAATCCGACCACTACTTCAGGTAGCACATCTCCTTGTGAATCACATATGCCATCAAAACAAATTTCTTCTAAATTAGCCTGCCTAAAACCAGGCGAAGGTTCCTGGTATTGCCTGCTGCGCATGAGGCCGGTTGCATCTGCATCTGGATCTATGTCAAGTATTCTTCCATCTGGCAAAACACATCTCTGTCTCTCTGCATCAAACTTTACGTCTTCTACAACTATGCCGTAAAATATGTTAACCGCTGGTAGTTCCATTCAAAAATAGCCATATGGAGTATTTAAAAGCTTTTCGTGTGTTACTCTCATAATTAAATTTCATTTACATTCACAACCGGCTTCCTGATTAATTCCTGATCATCCGTGATGCGCGGGCAGGCCGTGTTTACCCAGCCCTCAATGTCTGGGAAATTCTCAAGGTCTTTGTAATTCAATGTGTCGCCGAGAAACAGGAAAACTTCCTTGCCTTGTTTTTCAAGCGTTTCTTTTAATTTTTCAACTGGCCCCTGCATCTCGCTTTGGCCTAGCTTTGTTGTTATCAGAATACCTACTTTTTTTGCCTTCTTAAAATTCTCAATACGCGCCAGTTGTTTTAGTTTTTGCCTGCGTATTTCTTCCTGCGTGACTTCTGTAATTTTTTTTGTGAATGGATTAAGTTTCAGAACTGGCTTGCTTGCTTCGACCTCAATAGGCCCGGGGTGGAACTCACCGGTGCCAATGTATAAAATTGCATCTACTTTTTCCTGCACAGAAATTGCCGCGGTTGAGTCGCATCCGAGGAGCTGGCCGGGCTTAACCGCGTGCAGGCTTGGCTTACCGATAAAACTTTTGATTTTGTTCTGTTTGAGAAATTCCTGGACTTTTTGGAGCTGTTCAACGAACTGGACTGCCGTAACTAAACTAAGCGTTCTGAATGCCTGCAGTGCTACGAGATTCGCTCTGAGGGCTGGAATGATATCCAGATTTACCCTTGCCTCTACGAACATAACTTTCATAATATGTGTGCTATGCGCTTCGATTTTTAAGCTTTTAGAACTATGCTTTCTTTCTCTTAGGCTTTGATACCTTCGGCTTTGCAAAATAAGTCTCAACAGTATCCGTATCCCAGCCTTCTGACACCAATGCTGCTTTAATTTGTTCATCGCTGAAGCCACGCGCCTTTGTGTCCGCGATATAGCCTTTGAGTGCGCCTTCATTCCCTTTCGAAAGTCCACGCTTCTCGGATATTTTGCTAAGAGATTCTAAATCATCCGCAGTTTCATCAACTGCCTTATCTACATCTTCTTTGTCCCAGCCTTTTTCGGTGAGAGTGTTTTTGATATCTGTCGCCGAATAACCCTGCGAGGCTGATGAGCTCACAAAATCTTTTACATCCTGCTTGCCTGCCTGCTGTGGCTCTGCAACGCCGAAACCTTCTGCCTCTAAATCCAGCGAAGCCTTCGCACGCATGCGCATGAAATAGAAGCCGCCACCCGCTGCGCCAATTATTGCCAAAATTATGGCGACAATACCCTTACTACTCGACTTGTTTTCTTCAACTGAAACCGTGCCTATACCTGCGCCTCGCAGGCTGGCAGTTGAGCCAAAGCCACCTGTTGCATTAGCATACGACTTAACTGACGTCCCAGTTTGCTGGCGTATTATTGGAACATCAAAGTCGCTTGATGACTGGTTTTGTGCGCCGAGCGTTGTTTTTATGAGTGAATCATTCTTACCAGAAGTATCGCAGCCCTCATCAATCTGGCCATTGCAGTTATCATCCTTGCTGCCAATGCAAACCTCTAGCGCACCGGGATTAACATCTGCATCGTTATCGTTGCAGTCTCCCTGATAATTTGCATAGCTATCGTCGTCAAAATCTGCCTCATCGGTGGCTAACTTGCCATCGCAGTTATCATCTATTCCGTTGTTTATCTCTGCCCGAGCTTTTATGCTTGAAATTTCTGATACTGATTTTCCCGAGCAGGCACACTTCGTAATTGTAACATTTGTTATGTTATTTACATTATCTATTACGCCGTCACCGTCGTTGTCTACGCCATCACATATTTCAACGCCGCCCGGATGCGTGTTCGCATTGTTATCGTTAGTATCTATTTGGCTGGCGGGATAAACGCCAGTACAAGTCGCATTGAAAAAACCGTCCTTATCCGTATCAAACGTTTCGTCAATCGGGCCGTTGCAGTTATTATCCTGTTTGTCACAAATTTCTGTTGCATTAACGTGCGTTGCTGAGTTTGAGTCATTGCAGTCGCCACATAATGCAGTCCAGCCATCGTGGTCGTTATCGGTTGTCACGATGTTACTAATAAAAGAGCATGCCGCAGTGAGATTGAAAGTTGGCGCATCTGTTGAGCATTTTCCAATGCTTTGGCAGACATTCGGTGCTGAATCAGTATAATTAACATACGACGCCACGCCATTTGTGAGTTTACAGCTATCCGTATTTTGGCAGGCAACTGGTGCGCAATCCGTGGGCTGCACGTCAAATGCTGCTTTTCCATCTTTGTCGCAAATAGCACAAACACCCACATCCTTACCTTTAGAAGAACATTCCAGTGCAGGGTCATTAACTTGACCATTCGTACAAAAGTATGTTGTTGTGCCAACGCAAGCGCCTTCACCACAGGCAGAACCTGATGGCGGAGCACCTTTTGGCGCGTCTACTTCGAGCGTTCCATCTTTATTTACGCCCTGCGCATTATCTACAAAACTATCGCAATTATTATCAGCATTGTCGCAGACTTCTGCTGCGTTTGGATTTATATTCGCATTATTATCGTTGCAGTCGCCAGATTTTTCTACATAGCCATTTATGGGGCCACATTGAACAACCGAACTTGCCGAATCGCCGAAGCCATCGCCATCCCTATCGCGATAATACGTTTGCGTCGGCAGGCCTTCATCTATCTGGCCATTACAGTTATTATCTACGCCATCACAAACCTCATTTGTGGCGGGATTTATATTCGCATTATTATCGTTGCAGTCAATTTGATATGGGCAAGCCGCGCCTTGCGCTGACTCCCCTTTATATCCATCTTTATCATTATCAACATTTGTGCAGGCATTTGTTGAAAGAATACAGGCCGCCACTCCTTCGCAATCCGCTGCTGATCGGCTAGCACAGTCTGCTGTTGGCGTACCAGCGCATCCTAAAACTGACGCTTCACAACCAGGTGCTGAATTTGGATTGCAATCTGCTGGACTCAGCGAGCTGCATAATTTTGTTACACAGGAGCTATCAATCTGCGCGAAACCAATACTTGAAGTAAAAAGGGCTAGCGCCACTAACAAACTAACTATGACTAATTTACGCGTGGCCATTACATAGTTATTGTTTACTATTATTTAAAAACTTATGTGTTGCCAGTACGCGCCGTACACGTAATTAACGCGCAGAATATGAGAAAGTATTTAAACAGCTATCCTTATGCCTTGGCATGGCCACATTTCGCAGGAATCGAAAAGCAATAACGCCGAGCGAAGCTCGGCGGATTGCCTTGGAATCCCAAAAAGCAATTACCCCAATAAT